>NZ_JAKOEM010000005.1:0-212528 GCF_022321465.1 Ruegeria alba
GCGCGTCGTTCACACCCGTCACCGTCACCGTCACCGTTGCCGTGTCGGCACCGCCATTGCCGTCGCTCACCGTGTAGACGAAACTGTCTGTGCCAGTGAAATTCGCATCCGGCGCGTAAGTGAATCGACCATCCGGCAGCATCGTCAGAGTGCCGTGTGTTGGGGCAGTCGTGAGCACAACCGCCAGCGCGTCGCCCTCGATGTCAGAGTCGTTCTCTAGAACTGAACCCGCGACGCTACCGTCTTCGCCGACCACGAAAGTATCCGGAGCGGCAATCGGGTCGTCATTTACGGCTTCGACTTCTACAGTCACGGTGCCAGTGGCAGAAGTTCCGGTCGTGTCGACGATCTCATATGTAAAAAAGTCTTGCCCGAAGAAATCGGCCTCGGGCGTGTAAACGAATGTCCCGTCCGGATTAACCGTCGCGGTACCGTTCTGTGGCCCCTTGTCTAACGAGAAGACAATTGAATCGTCCGAGGCATCCGCCAGCTCAATCTTGCCTGAAATGGGCGAGGAGCCGCCAGAATCTTCGGGTCCGGAAACCACAACATCAACTGGTTCGATCTCCCCGAACGGGTCGCGAATATTGTCAATGTTCAGATGCGTGTCGTCGAAATCCCCCCTCGTTTCATTGGGGTTATTCTCCGGTTCCTCGGGTTCAGGTTCAAATCCCTGCGAGGGTGGAAGTGTGCCATCATCCGGTGCATTTTGCTGGATGAGAGGTGAGCTAACGGATTTGATCTCGACGTAATTCTGGCCTGCGAGGATACGCTCTTGAGCCAGTTGATAGGCGACAAGTGCATCCCCCACCAACAGTGACTCGTCCAATTCTTCTCCGTCCGAACGCGGCAGTTCGACAACCTGGCCAGAAACAGGAATCACCCATTTTGTGTCGGTCGTGGTGATTGTCGTGATCAGATTTCCGTCAAGATCTGAAAGCACGATCGAACCCAGGCTGCCGTCCGGGTCGTAGTTGAGCGCGACAGTTACTTGGGTGACGGCCTCTGCGCGATCGACCTCGGCATAAACATTGGTCCCACGGATGCCCATCGTGGCTGCAGGAGTGCTGACATCCATGTCGCCGGTTTTCGCCAGTTGTCCAGCAATGAAAACGAAGCCACCGTTGATGAGGTTGAATGACCCCGCGTTATTGGTTCCCTCCGGCTGATAGACAAGCTCATCGATGACCATGCGCGACGCTTCCGACATCGAAAACACGGTACCATCGGCGAAGGTAACTGACAGTCTGCCATCCGCGTCGGTCAACAGGACATCGCGTTGGTATATCTTGGTTCCTACCGACAGATTGTCTATCGTTCCGTCGAGCCTCTGTACCCGGGCACTGCCCGATACCACTTCGACTTGCCCGATCGGAACCGGCACCGGGGCGGGCCCGAGCTGGGCGAATTGCGCATCGACCGCGGCACCCGCCAGCAATCTGACGGTATCGCCGTCAAGTACACCACCCTCTGCCGAAACAAGGTCGGCAGGGCTCAGGCTTTCGAAATATTCCAGGACGCGCACAACAGTCCCTTGTGCATCCCGGACGAGCAGATCTTGCTGCGACTTTTCGAACTCCGCTCCAAAAAGCCCGAAACCATCGGGGAACACAAGAGGACTACTATCGAGAGACGTGATATCGACCGCGGTCTCAAGCGTACCGACTGGTTCCGAAAACGCTACCCGAGCCATCCTTCGCCCCCCAGTACAAACATTAACCAACGGTTAACCTTAACACAGGCGGTCGATTCTGCCTAAAAACATCAATGAAGATGCTATATTATGTCTACATTTTGGCCGATATAGGGTAACATTTACTCCAAACTACAAGCTATTGTTCACACCCGAGCCTCTCCATTCCCGGTAAGATAGATTGTAGATTGGGCCCATACTCGCCACAGGTGCGGACGGGAAAGCGGTACGGTGTTTAAGACGCTCACAAGCACGGTCAATCTTGGTCGACTTCTCGGCCTGGCTTTGCTTGCCGGCCTTCTGGTGCTGCGGGCCATCGATCCTACAATCGTAGAAAGGACAAGGTTACAGACCTTCGATCTGTATCAGCGCCTTGTGCCCCGCGAGACCGGGAATTTTCCGGTTGTGATCTTGGATATCGACGACCGGAGCCTGGCCGAACTCGGTCAGTGGCCGTGGCCCAGGACATTGCTTGCGACCTTGACGGAGCGCGCCATGCAAGCCGGTGCGGTGGCACTCGCTTTTGACATCGTCTTTTCGGAACCCGACCGGCTGTCGCCTGCAGTCGTGGCAGCAGACAACCCGCAACTGCCGGAAGACTTGCGTGCTGTGATGCTGGAGCAACCCTCAAACGACCGCATTCTGGCAGATGCCTTTGCACGGTCGAGAGTTGTCGTGGGTCAGACCAGCGTCCGTATCGGAACGCAGCGGACCGACCAAACCAAGGATATTCGGCAAATCCCTCACGCCTTTATCGGGCATGATCCGACGCCTTTCCTGCTGAAGTTTCCCAATCTCATCGAAAACCTGTCCGTTCTTGAAGACGCTGCATTGGGACACGGGGTGTTCACCGTGCTTCCCGACTCGGATGGGGTTTATCGGCGTGTCCCTATCGTGATGATGGTCGAAGGCGCCTTGAGACTGAGCTTGTCGGTAGAGTTGCTGCGGGTCGCGACGGGCGGAAATGCGTTTGCGACCAGGGCCAACGAGGCCGGAATCGAAGGGGTCGTTGTGGCCGGCCAGATGATCAGGACCCAGGGGGATGGAACAGTCTGGACACGGCTTTCGAAATCCGATCCCGATCGGTTCGTTTCCGCCGTCGATCTGATACGGGGCGACCTGCCACCCGAGCGTCTGCAAGGTCGACTGGTTCTAGTTGGCACCTCGGCCATCGGGCTCGAGGATTTTCGCGCAACGGCCCTTGGCGTTCCGATGGCCGGTGTCGAGCTGCATGTACAGTTGCTGGAGAATATCCTCGGCAATGAGCTGCTAAAGCGTAGCAACACCGCCGATGTGCAGGAATTGTTCTGGGTGGCTTGTCTCTCGCTTCTGGTCATCGCGCTGGCACCGATGATGCAGGCGAGCTGGCTGATCGTCAGTTCACTGTTGCTGGTCTCTGCCTACGCGAGCTATTCCTATCTTTCGTTTGCCTGGACCAGTACCTTGGTCGATCCGACCTATCCGATGTTCTCGACGATCCTGTCTTTGATGCTGACGTCGAGCACGAACTACCTGCGTGAGGAACGGCGCAAGCGGAGGATCAGAAACGCGTTCGGACAATATGTGTCCCCCGATCTCGTCGCAAAGTTGGCGGATAGCCCGGAAGGACTGACACTCGGCGGCGAGCGACGGGACTTGTCCGTGCTTTTCAGCGACATTCGTGGTTTCACCACCCTAGCAGAAACCTTTCGCGAAGACCCGCAGGGGCTGACGCGACTGATGAACCGAATGTTGACGGCCATGTCTGAACCGATCCTGCAATATGGCGGTACCATTGACAAATTCATGGGCGATGCCGTCATGGCGTTCTGGAACGCCCCCCTCGACCACCCCGATCATGCCTCCGATGCCTGCCACGCCGCGCTCAAGATGGTGGCAGCCGTTCACGAGCTGAACCAGCAACGCAAGAAAGACCGTTCGTCTGGAGAGGAGGTCCAACCGATCGATATCGGAATTGCTGTTAATACAGGAACCTGTTTCGTCGGCAACATGGGCAGCGATACCCGCTTCGACTACACTGCTGTTGGCGACACCGTGAACGTTGCCTCCAGACTGGAGGGTCAAACCAAGTCATACGGGGTGCGCATTCTGGTCGGCGAAGCAACAGCCAAGGCCATCGAAGACAGCTTCGCGGTGATCGAACTGGATCTTGTCCGGGTCAAAGGCAAGACCGAACCCGAACGGATCTATGGTCTGTTCGGAGACAGGGCGCTTGCCGAAAACCTTCAGTTCCGCGCGCTAAAAAAGGCCGTCGAAGCGATGCTTACCGCCTATCGAGCCGGTGAATGGGGCCTGGTCCTAAGAAGGGTCGGCGATGTCGAGAAGCTGGTTTCGGCATTGCAACTCGAGATGTGGGGCTATTGCGCCCTGTTCCGAAACCGTCTGAGCCAGCTTCAGGAAACGCCGCCCGACGAGAATTGGACAGGGGTCTACGATGCGCAAGAGAAGTAACCTAGCGTTCGCGCATGGCCTCGTATTGTGCGCGTCTCAAGGGCTTTAGCAGGTAATCCAGCACCGTCTTGCGTCCGGTCAGGATATCGATGCTCGCCACCATCCCCGGAGAAATGGGAAGCGGCCTTTCTGCGTCACCCAGATGACTCTGTTCTGTCTGTACGACAACGCGGAAAAACTCGGTCCCGTCATCTGCGGCAATCGTGTCTGCGCCGATCCTTTCGACATATCCCGGAATATCGCCGTAGATCAGATAGTCATATGCCGTGATCTTGACCGAAACCCGTGCGCCCGGCCGGACAAAGGCGACATCCGCAGGACGCAGGTTTGCTTCGATCACCAGGCCATCATCGACCGGCACAATTTCCGCCAGCGCCTGTCCCGGCCCGACCACTGCACCAAGCGTTGTGATCGGAACGGCATTTACCGTTCCATGCACCGGTGCACGGATGTTCGTTCTGGCCACACGGTCGCGGGCAGCGCGCAAGCCTTCTTCGACAACCGCGAGCTCGACCTGCAGCTCTGCCAGCCTCTGACGCGCCGTCAGTTCATAGCCGGATTGGGCCACTTCGATCTCGGTTTCGGCTTGCGCGATGACCGCTTCCAGCCGGAGTTTCGACGCTTCCCCGACAGCCAGGTCCCCTTCCAGTGCGGCCATCTTAGACATCAGCCGCAAGAACTCGATCTTTGGCACTGCTCCCGTTCTGGTCATCTGTTCGGTCAGTTCCACTTCTTCACCGAGCGGGACAATCATCTTGCGGCGTTTGACTTGCTCCGCCTCAAGCTCGGCCAGTTCGCTTTTGCGTTGGCGCAGCCTGTCATCGAGAATCTGCAACTCCCGGTTCAATTGCGCTCGCCGGGTTCGGAACAACTCCCCTTCGGCGCGCGTCGCAAGGGGGTTCGCCTCTCTCAACTCGGCCGGAAAACTGATGTCGTCATGGCGCATGGATTCGCCGACCAAGCGAAGGCGTTCAGCCAGAAGAGCCCCCCGCCGCTGTTTTAGCTCGCCAAGCTCGGAGGCGAAGCGGGTATCGTCGATCAGCATGATCACGTCCCCTTCGGCGACGGTGTCCCCCTCTCGAACATAGATCGCGCGCACGATGCCGCCCTCAAGGCTTTGTACGACCTGTACCTTTCTGGAGGGTATCACCTGGCCTTGCCCCTTGGTGAACTCTTCGATCTCACTCTTGCTGGCCCAAACGAAAAAGCCGAGGACGGCCGCGGCGACCAACAGCAGAAGCCGCGCGGATGTACGGCCCGAAGCGGCCTTACCGGACCCCCGAGGATTGTTTGCGAACATGCCTTCGACATTCTGCTCGAACATCTATCCTTGCCCCGTTTGCTTGAGCGTGGTCGCCCTAGACAATTGCGCCGAGACATCCTCGCGCGTTCCGTCCAGCACCTTCTTGCCAGCATCGAGAACGACGTAACGCGAGGCGATATTGGCCAGCGGTTGGCGGTGTGTGCACAAGATCAAACCAGTGCCCGGCCCAAGTTCGGTATCCAGACGTTGGCACACACGCGCCTCCATCCCCTGGTCCATCGCATTGGTGGGTTCATCGAGAAAGAGAAGCCTCGGGCTGCGCAGCAGCATGCGGGCCAGTGACAACGCCTGCGCTTGACCGCCCGACAGCCTTGCACCGCGCTGGCCCACCGAATAGTTCAGCCCCTCGGGCACGCTTGATACGAACTCGTCCAGACCCGAGAGATAAAGCGCCCGTTCAATTTCCGATTGCGAGCTGTTCGGCCTACCGATCAACAGATTCTCACGCAAGCTCCCGGTGAAGGCTTCGACGGATTGCGGCAAGTAACCTATGCCGTCGCGCAGCTCGGCCGGGTCGAATTGCGATAGCCCGTGATTGTCGACCAGAATGGTACCCTTTTCGGGTGAAATCAGCCCCGACAGCAGCATGCCAAGTGTAGATTTGCCAGACCCGACCCGACCGAGTAGCGCAATGCGCGCGCCTTCGGGAATGTCCAGTTCGACCGCGTCAATAGCCGGCCTGCGCGCGCCGGGATAGGTGAACGTGACCTCGCGAAAACTGACCGCACCCTTTCTGACCCTCAGATTGGACTGCACGGTATCGTGACGTTCGGTAGGCCGTGCCATGATATCGTTGAGCATACTTAGAGACTTGCGCGCGTACTGGGCGCGAAAGATCGTCTGCGCGATAACAGCAAGGGGCGCAAGCGCCCGGCTGGCAAGAATATTGGCAGCGATCAAGCCACCAACGGTGATTTCGCCAGCGACGATGAGATAAACGCCGAGCACAACGATAAAGACACTGTTGAGTTGCTGGATCGCAAGTGTCGCGCTTTGGGCAAATCCCGCCCAGATTCGCGCCCGGCCGTTCAGGCGCGACGAGGACGCGACCGCGTTTTCCCACTCGCGCTGAAGCACGTTTTCCGCATTCAGCGATTTGACCGTGGTCACCGCGGCGAGTGTTTCGGAAAGAACGCTTAACCGGCGCGCGGCCACCTGTATCGCGGTCTGTGCCGTTTTTGCCATCGGCAGCTGAGACACGCTCGCTATGACCAGGGTCAACAGAATGGCGGCCAGCGGCACATAGGCGAGCGGCCCGACAATTGCGAAAAGAACGGCAACGAAGACGCCGACAAAAAGGAAGTCGACGAGCGCGACAAAAGAGGCCGATGCAAAGAACTCCCGAACTGTTTCGTATTCTCTGATACGCCCTGCCAGTGTCGCGTATTCCGCCTGACGATCCAGGTGCCGGAGGTTCAAAACCTGCCGGAACAACGCGGACGCAACCTTGAGATCGACGCGTCGGCCAATGCCTTCCAGTGTTCCGGCTCGCAACAGGCGCAGCAGCAGATCGAGCGATATGGCAATGCCGACACCGATGGCCAGCGTCCAAAGCGTGACGGTAGAGTTGGTCGGGATCACCCTATCGTAGACATTCATAACAAACAAAGGCAGTGCCAGCGCCATGATATTGATAAGCAAGGTGGCCAGCATGACCTGGCCCCACCCTTGCCAGTTCGAAAAGACCGGCCCCCAGAACCAATGCCTTCCAGTTAGGGTCTCGCTATTGGTCTCGGCCGCAAAGGACGCAGATTGCACATCCTCCAGAGGTGTCACCAGAAGCAGATCAGGCCTGATCCGCTTTTGCACGATCGAAAGCGGCCGCACCTCGGTTTCACCGGTTGCCGGGTCGAAAACCGTCACCGTTCTTCGTTTCGCATCAATCTCGATGATTGCCAGCATGTCGCCGCGTGGCCCGACCGAAATGCAGGGCAGAACGATCGGGTCCAACCGCTTCAATTTAGCGCGATGCACCCGGGTTCGGAACCCAATGGCACGCAGGGCGAGTTCAAGGTCGTCGACCTCTCCCAGGTTTGCGCCCGCTGGCAATCTCGACATAACGGCGATCGGGGTGAAAGATCGCGCATAGTAGTCGGCAAACCACTCGACCAATCGCAGCGGCGGCGACATCTTCCGTGCCTCTTCGCCACCGCCGAGCGATATCCCCGGCGCTTGCGTTACAGCTATCTTTGTCTCCGTCGCTGGGGTTGACTTGTTCATCTATTCACGACGGGTAAGGCCTTGTCGATTACGTTGAAAGGCTTTTGACTTTGAGTTGCCCCCACCTGCAAGGCAAGAACCTCGCCGGTGCTATCGATGCCGAAATACCGCGCCAGCTGGCTTTGGGCGCCTAGCATTCGATATGCGCTCATGACGACCGCCGCGTTGGAATTGACTTGTTGTACACGGGCATGGAACAACTCGGTTTCGGCGATCAGGACATCCAGCAGACTGCGCGTGGCGAGTTCGAATTCCACAAGATACTGCGCCACCAGATCACGGTTCAGCGAAACCTGTTTGGACGCCAAGCCCGAGATACGCTGGTTGGAGTGAAAGGAAGTCCAAGCGGTTTCCGCCATTTGCTGGACTTGCCGGGCGATGGCCATCCGGTCGTAGAGGGCTTCGTTCTGTCTTTCCACCAAGGCTCTGCGCCTTTCGTTCCGACCGCCGCTATACAGCTGCCACGTCAGATTGAAGCCTATAAAGGCACGGGTTTCCTCACCACTCGCCCCATCGAGATCGGCCCCGTAGGAAGACCCCGCATTCAAACTTACTTGTGGCAAGTACTCCGACTCGGACACCCCCCGTTCGAATTTCCTTGCATCTACATGCGCCTGAGCGCCCTTCACCCTGAAATTATTGGCTATGCTGGTCCGCACCAACACATCCAGGCTTTGCGGGATAGCCGGGACAGGTGGCACCGCCAGGTTCGACTTCGGCAAGCTTCCCACCAGTTCCTGGAAACGCCATTCGGCGTTCTGAAGCTCGCGAGAGATTTCGCCGATTGTTATGCGCACGGCTTCGACGCGTGCCTCGGACTGCAACTGATCGCTCAGCGGAAGGCGCCCACCCGACACCTGGTTCGACACCTTGTCAGATATTTCCAGGTGCCGCGCCAATTGATCTTGCGCCGTTGCTAGCAAGGCTCTGTTTCTGGCAACGTCAATATGCGCTTGCACAACGGTCAACGCCATGGTTTCCGAAGCGTCAAGATACTCGAACATCGTGCGATCAAGCCGTGCCGCCCGCACGTAGACGGTATTGGCGCGTCGATAGCCATCGAAGACCGGAAGCTCTACCACGAAACCAACCTCGCGCGAGTTTTTCGATCTTGCGTTGTCCGCCAAGGACAATCCTCCCGGATCATCCACATACTCCGGAACCAGCGAGCCGAAAGCGGTCACCGTCGGCTCGTAGGCCCCCCGCATCTCCAAAAGTTCGTATGCAGCCGACCGCACTGCAGCGTCTTTCGCTCGTACACTTGGGTTCGAACTGAGTGCCGTTCTTACAGAGGTCCTTAAATCCTGGCTCATGACTGGTGGCGCGGTCAGAAAGAGCGAAATCAAAAAAATAGACGAAACTAACCTAACTCTAAACATTCAACGCTCCCCTACGGACATTGAAGATTGAACTCTCACCGTAGCAAAATATTCGAATTTTTAGAAGCTATTTACCGACCGGACCTAAATCAGAAGACAATCGGTGGACCAGACGACCAAAACCGCATCTCAGTAACGCGAGTTTGCTTGGCATTGCCGCACCGTGCGCTGGTAAGGCTGAAGTGCTATCGCAATACACCGTTGAACGCCAGGGACAGACGTTCGGCGATCAAATCGGCATCCGATTCCTCCATGATAAAGGGGGGCGCCAGCAAAACGTGGTCGCCATGGCGCCCGTCGCGTGTGCCGGGCATCGGGTAACAGATAAGGCCATGGGCAAAAGCGGCTTTCTTAAGCTTCCCGGCCACCCCCTTGGCCGGGTCGAACGGGTTCTTGCCGTCACGATCGGCTACCAACTCGACACCCCAGAACAGGCCCCGTCCACGAATATCCCCCACATGCGGATGCTGGTCGAACCGCGCGCGCAACGCCGCTTCCATCACCCCGCCCAGCGACTGCACCCGCGCGGGCAGGTCGTGTTCCAGCATCTCCCGCACAACCGCAAGCCCGGCGGCGGTGGCGACCGGGTGGCCGATATAGGTATGCCCGTGCTGGAAGAAGCCCGAACCGTTCGCAATGGCCTCGTAAATTGCACCTGAGCACAGCATCGCGCCCACCGGCTGATAGCCCGCCCCAAGCCCCTTGGCGATGGTGACGATGTCGGGCCGCACCCCCTCGCCCGTGCAGGCAAAGAGGTGACCGGTGCGCCCCATACCACACATCACCTCGTCCAGGATCAGGAGCACGCCGTAGGTGTCGCAGATCTCGCGGATGCGGGCGAAATAGCCCTCGACCGCCGGAACCGCGCCCAGCGTTGCGCCCACCACCGGCTCGGCGATAAACGCCATCACCGTTTCCGGGCCAAGCCGCAGGATCTCGGCCTCCAGCTCGTCCGCCGCGCGGCGGCCATAGTCGGCGAGGCTCTCTCCCTCGGCACGTTCGGCATATTCATAGCAGGGCGCGATATGGCTGACCCCGATCAACAGCGGGTCGAATTGCGCCCGCCGCCAGGCATTGCCGCCCGCCGCCAGCGCCCCCAGCGTGTTGCCGTGATAGCTCTGCCGCCGGGCGATCAGGTGGCGCCGTTCGGGCTGGCCCACTTCCAGATAATACTGCCGCGCCAGCTTGATCGCGGCCTCGACTGCCTCGGACCCGCCCGAGACGAAATAGACCCTCTCGATCCCCTCGGGGGCGTTTGCGATCAAGAGATCGGCCAGATCCTCGGCCGGGTCCGAGGTGAAGAAACCGGTATGGGCAAAGGCCAGCCGGTCCACCTGATCCTTGATCGCCTGTTTCACGCGGTCGTTGGAATGGCCGAGGCAGGACACGGCCGCGCCGCCCGAGGCGTCGAAATAGCGCTTGCCGGTGCTGTCTATGAGGTAACAACCATCGCCACCAACGGCGGTGGGGAGTTGCGCGTGACAGTGACGGGGGAAGACGTGGCTCATGCCGCTTTCCTTTCCAGATGATGCCGGAGCGATGCCACCGCGGCGGCGTTGTCGGGCCAGGGGGTGCCATCGGGCGACAGCAGGTTGTTCTCGAATCCGACGCGCAGGATCTCGGCGCCCACGCGCGCTCCGGCCAGCAGGCAGGCCTGTTCCTGCGGACCAAAGGCACACAGGCCCAGCCGCAGCCCATCCAGCGCCGGGGCAAGCGCGGCCAGTTCCTCGGGCCGGCCTGCACGCGGCGGCGTATAGGCACCCAGCACACAGATCACCTCGTCCTGCTCGGGGCGGATGATCCCTGCCGCGCGCCCTTGCGCCAACAGGTCCAGATCGGCGCGATCATAGGCGATATGCTGCAAGCGGATGCCGTGATCGGCGGCCATCGCATAGAGGCGCGGCGCCAGATCGGCGTCGCGGGCGATCTCGCGCAGCGAGACGCTGGCCCAGGCCGGACGCAGCGCATCAAGGCAGGCATATTGCTCGGTCGGGCTGTAGATACCCGCAGCCTCGGTTGTGATCTGCACCTGCATATCGGGCAGCACGCGCGCCAGTTCGTCCAGTGCCTCGCGGTACCGGCCCGCATCCAGCGAATGAGCCCCGTCTGCGTCGCGCACATGCAGGTGCAGCGCATCGGCACCAGCGGCGCGGCAGGCGCGCGCCTCGGTCAGCATCTCGTCCAGCGTGATCGGCAGACGGGCATGATCGGCCTTGCCGCGCCGGGCGCCATTGGGTGCAACCATGATCAGGGGGGCGGTCATCGGAACTCCTTTGGCTTTGTGTGTCAGGATAGAGCGGTTTGCCTGTCTCAAGATGACCTGATCCGACACATCAAGTGACCTAATCCGACATGGCGTTCTGCCGGTCCTCGGAGGGCAACAGGCCAAACAGCCGCCGGTAGCTGCGCGCAAACCCCGCCGGGCTATAGCCGTGATCCAGCGCGATCTCGGTCAGGCTGCGGCGACTGTCGCGCACCTCGGTGCGGGCATCCTGAAACCGTAATTCCAGGTAGAGCGCGCTGGGAGTCTTGCCGAATTCGCGGGCAAAGACGCGCTCCAGCTGTCGCGCGGACACGCCCTGCGCGCGGGCGATGGCGGCGATCGGCAGGGGCGGCAGCAGGTTGGCACGCATCAGGCGCAGCGCGGCAAAGGCGACCCGGTTGCGGGTCTCGAACCGCATGTCCAATGCCCGACGCTGACGGGTGCCGCCACCGCGCACCGCGTCGATCACCAACCGGGCGGCGATCTCGTCGGCAATCTCGCCACCCAGGTCGCGGCGCAGAACGCTCAGCATCATGTCGCTCGCCGCCCCGCCACCCGCACAGGTCATCACGTCACCATCGCTTACGAACAGCGAGGCGGTGACCTGAATCCGGGGGTGGCTGTCGCGCAGATAGGCGACGTCCTCCCAATGCGCGGCCACCCGGCGCCCGTCGAGCAGCCCCGCCTGTGCCAACCGCACCACGCCCGAGGAGATGCCCCAGACCGGATGCCCCCGCCGCGCCCAGCCGCGCAGCCGCGCGGCCAGCGCCGGTTCTGCGCTGTGCCCGGCCCGCACGCCCGCCACCACCACGATGACCGACCGGGGCGGCACCGCCTCGGCAGCAAGGTCGGGGATCAGACGAAACCCGTTCGACGCCGCCACCGGCCGGCCCGACAGGCTGACGGCATTATAGCGATAGCCGGTGCCGGGCCGTACCCTGTCGAGCAGGCGCAACACCTCGACCGCCGACGAGAACGCCTGCATCGTGAACCCCTCGTCGAGGACAAAGACGAAATGCCTCCCCGCCGTGTACTGACCCATGCGCACCGCCGTTCCCCCGTTTCCCTGTCAGCATAGAAATGCGTACCACCGGGGCAAGCGCTACACCGTGACACTTAACGGAAGTTGAGGGATTGCTTGAGAAAAATGGACAGAGCCTGCATTGTCGAGGGTATATCATTCCGACTCGGCCCTGGCCGTTCCGATTATCGAGAGCGCACCGTACCAGACGAAAGAGGTTTTCCATGCAGACCCGCTCCCCTTCACTCCTGATGCGTATGCGCTGGGTGCCCGCCACCCTCACCGGCCTTGCGGTCGGACTGACCGCCCTGCCGATGGGCGCGCAAGAAGCGCCCAAGGTGTCAGTTGCTGCTGCCTACACCCAGGAGATTACCGAAGAGGCGGTGTTCATTGGGCGTGGCGAGGCGATCGACAAGGTCGATATCGTGGCCCGTGTCAGCGGGTTCCTGGACGAACAACTGGTCGAGGATGGCAGCACCGTGGCCGAGGGCGATCTGCTGTTCCGGATCGAGCCCGACCTCTATCAGGCGGTGCTCGAGGCGCGGCGCGCCGATCTGGACAAGGCCGAGGCCAATCTGGAACTGGCAGGCGTAGAACTCGCCCGCAAGGAAGAGCTGCTCCGCCGCGAGGCCACTCCGGCCTCGGAAGTGGACATTGCCCGCGCCAACGAACTGGTGGCCGAAGCGGCGGTGAAATCGGCACAGGCGGCGATCCGTCAGGCCGAGCTTGATCTGAGCTATACCCAGATCGAAGCACCGTTTGCCGGCCGGCTGGGTCGGGTCGCGACGTCGGTCGGCGATGTGGTGGGGCCGGCCAACCCGCCGCTCGTCACGCTGGTGCGCGAGACACCGATCCATGTCACCTTTGCGCTCAACGAAAAGCGGATGATCGACGTGCTGCAACAGCTTGGTGAAACAGCCGAGACGCTGGCCGAGAACCAGCGCAGCCCCGACGTTCACGTCACCCTGCCCAACGGCGCACCGCTGGACGAGGTCGGGCGACTGGTCTTTGTCGATAACCGGGTCGATCCGTTGACCGGCGCAATCGTGATGCGGGCCGAGTTCGCAAATACCCAGAGGCTGATCGTGGATGGCGCCTTTGTCCATGTGCGCATCTCGGCGCTGGAGCCGACGTTGCGGGTGCTGATTCCGCAGGCGGCGCTGCAACGCGATCAGCGCGGCGATTTCGTGCTGGTGGTCAATGACAAGCAGATGGTCGAACAGCGCTATGTGACGCTGGGCGACACGGAAGGCACTGCGGCCATCGTGCTCGATGGCCTGCGCGAGGGCGAAAGCGTGATCGTAGAGGGCCTGCAACGGGTGCGCCCCGGCGTTGCCGTCGATGCGGTCGTCGCCGCAGAGCAGCCGGGAGAGTAACCCATGTTCTCGGCCCTTTTCATCAGCCGGCCAAAGCTGGCCTTTGTCATTTCGCTGGTCCTGACCATTCTGGGCGGGATCGGCTATCTGGTCCTGCCGGTTGCGCAGTTCCCCGATATCACGCCGCCGGTAGTCAGCGTTTCGGCCAACTATACCGGCGCCAATGCCGAGACGGTGGAAAACGCCGTCGCCGCCCCGATCGAGGCGCAGGTGAACGGCGTCGACGACATGCTCTACATGACGTCGACCTCGGCCGATAACGGGTCCTATTCGCTGAGCGTTACCTTCGAGGTAGGCACCGACCCGGACATCGCCTCGGTCAACGTGCAGAACCGGGTGGCACAGGCGCTGTCCTCTTTGCCGACCGAGGTGACCAATTCCGGCGTGGTGACGCAGAAATCCTCGACCAACATGCTGATGGTGGTCACGCTCACCTCGCCCAACGACACCTATGACAGCGTGTTTCTGTCCAACTATGCCTCGATCAACCTCAAGGACGCGCTGGCGCGGGTACAGGGTGTTGGCAAGGCCGATGTGCTGACCGACCTGCAATATGCCATGCGGATGTGGATGGACCCCGACAAGATGGCGGCCCTGTCGATCACGCCCGGTGACCTGATCGCGGCGGTGCGCGAGCAGAACCTTGAGGTATCTGCCGGCCAGATCGGTGCGCCCCCCGCGCCCGAGGGACAGACATTCCAGTACACGATCAAGTCCAAGGGCCGGCTGAGCACGGTTGACGAGTTCGAGAATATCGTGATCCGCACCGGCGAGGCCGGCGCCGTCGTGCGGGTGCGCGATATCGCCCGGGTCGAGCTGGGGGCGCAGTTTTACAGCGCGTCGGGCTATTTCCAGGGCAAGCCGGCCACCGTGCTGGGCATCTACCAGGCGCCGGGCGCCAATGCGCTGGCGGTATCCGAACGGGTCACCGCCGAGCTGGAACGGCTGTCGCGCGGCTTTCCCGAGGATGTGGAATACGAGATTCCCTTCAACACCACCGATTTTGTGGAACAGTCACTGAATGACGTGGTGACGACCCTGATGCTGACCTTTGTTCTGGTGGTCTCGGTGGTCTTTGTGTTCCTGGGCAACTGGCGGGCCACGCTGATCCCGGCGGTGGCAATCCCGGTTTCGCTGATCGGCACTTTTGCCTTTCTGCTGGCCTTCGGCATGTCGCTGAACACCATCTCGCTGTTTGCGCTGGTGCTGGCCATCGGCATCGTGGTGGACGACGCCATCGTGGTGGTGGAAAACGTCGAACGCATCATCGCCGAAGAGGGGCTGAGCCCGCCCGAGGCCACCCGCAAGGCGATGGGCCAGATCACCGGACCGGTGATCGCGACCACGCTGGTGCTGCTGGCGGTGTTCGTGCCGGTCACCTTCATGCCCGGCATCACCGGGCGGCTTTATTCGCAATTCGCCGTCACCATTTCGGTCGCGGTCGCGATCTCCTCGATCAACGCGCTGACGCTGTCGCCGGCACTGTGCGGTCTGGTGCTGCGGGCGCGCTCGGGTCCGCCCAAGGGGGCCCTTGCCCTGTTCGAGCGCGGCATCGGCGGGGTGCGCGACGGTTATGTGGCGCTGGTGCGCAAGCTGTTGATCCTGCCGGTAATCTCGCTGGCTATCGTGGCGGCGATTGGCGCCGGGGCTGGCGGCATCTTCTCCAACACCTCCAAAGGGTTCCTGCCGCTTGAGGATAACGGATACCTGTTTGTCGACGTGCAACTGCCCGACGCGGCCACGCTGGGCCGGACCGAGACGGTCACCGCGCGGCTGAACGACAAGCTGCAACAGCTTGACGGCGTGGCCAACACGGTTCTGGTGAACGGGTTCTCGATGCTGAACGGGCTGACGCCCAACGGCGCGATGATTATCGTCAACCTGACCAACTGGGAGGAACGGCAAGAGCCGGAGTTGAGCGCCGATGCCATCCTGAAAAAGATCCTGAACATCGCCTATGGTGAAAGCGCGGCCTCGATCGTGGCCTTCAACCCGCCCCCGATCCAGGGTCTGGGCATGTCGGCGGGCGTCGAGATGGAGGTGCAACAGACCGGTGGCGGCTCGGCCCAGGATCTGGCCGCGGCGGTGGGCTCGCTGGTCTATGCCGCCAACCAGCGGCCCGAGATCGCGCAGAGCTATACCACCTTCCGGGCCAACGTGCCGCAACTGTTCGTCGATCTGGACCGGGAAAAGGCCAAGACGCTGCAAGTGTCGGTGGCCGAGGTGTTCCAGACCATGCAGGCGCATCTGGGGTCGTATTACATCAACGACTTCAACCTGTTTGGCCGCGTCTACCGGGTGATGATCCAGGCCGAGGGCAGCTATCGCGACAAGGTCGAGGATATCGGCAACCTCTATGTGCGCTCGCAACAGGGCCAGATGGTGCCGCTGGGCACGCTGATCGACGTGGAAAACGTGCTGGGGCCGGTGCTGCTGAAACGGCACAATCTGTTCCGCTCGGCCACGGTAACGGCGGTGCCCGCACCGGGCCTGTCCACCGGCGACGCGATTTCGGTGATGACCGAGGAGACCGCGAGTGCCCTGCCCCCCGGCTATGCCTTCGAATGGACCGGCAGTGCCCAGCAACAGCTGAGCTCGGGCGGGCTGGTCGCGGTGATCCTGGGGCTGGCGGTGCTGTTCGCCTATCTGTTCCTGGTGGGCCAGTATGAAAGCTGGTCGATGCCGGTCTCGATCCTGCTCTCGGTGATCGTGGCGCTGTTCGGGGCGGTGGCGGCGGTGGCCGTGGTCGGCTCGGACATCAACCTCTATACCCAGATCGGCATGATCATGCTGGTGGGCATGGCGTCCAAGAACGGGATCCTGATCGTGGAATTCGCGATGGAGCAGCGCGCCAAGGGGCTGAGCATCCGCGAGGCCGCTGCCGAGGCCGCGCATCAGCGGTTCCGCGCAGTCATGATGACGGCACTGTCCTTCCTCTTGGGCGTGGTGCCGCTGCTGGCCGCCAATGGCGCCGGCGCCGCAAGCCAGAAAGCCATCGGCGTTGCCGTGTTCGGCGGCATGCTGGCGGCCACGGTGATCGGCGTGGTGCTGGTGCCGGTGCTCTATGCGGTGATGCAGGGCGCGCGCGAGCGGATCAAGGGCAGCCCCGACGCCCCGACCCCCGCTGAGTGACCCCGACCGGCTGAGAGAGGAGCGCAGTCCATGTTCGACGTGCTGCGCCACCGCGCCTATCGGCACCTCTTTGCTGCGCAGGTGGTGGCGCTGACCGGGACCGGTCTGGCCACCGTCGCGCTGGGGCTGTTGGCCTATGATCTGGCCGGACCGCACGCGGGTATGGTGCTGGGCATCGCGCTCACCATCAAGATGCTGGCCTATGTCTTTCTGTCGCCGCTCGCCGCCGCGCTGACCGAAGCCATGGACCGGCGCCGGGTGCTGGTGGCGCTCGACCTGGTGCGAGCGGTAGCGGCGGCCTGTCTGCTGCTGGTCACCGAAATCTGGCAGGTTTACGTGCTGATCTTCGTGCTACAGGCGGCCTCGGCCGGGTTTACCCCGGCCTTTCAGGCCACCATCCCAACCCTGCTGCCTGACGAAGAGGACTATACCAAGGCGCTGTCACTGAGCCGCCTGACCTATGATCTGGAGAGCCTGGTCAGCCCCGCCTTGGCGGCGCTGTTGCTGGGGCTGGTCAGTTTCAACGCGCTGTTTCTGGGCACCGCGCTGGGTTTTGTCGGTTCGGCACTGCTGGTGGTATCGGTTGCCCTGCCCCGGCCCGGCGCCAGCCGCACCGGCGGGCTGGCAACGCGCAGCCTGCGGGGTCTGCGCCTCTACCTCGCCACCCCACGGCTGCGCGGGCTGCTGGCGCTGAACCTTGCCGTGGCGATGCCCGGCGCGATGGTGCTGGTCAACACGGTGGTTCTGGTCAAGAGCGAGTTGGACGGGTCGGACCGGATGGTGGCGCTGGCGCTGGGGGCCTTTGGCGGCGGCTCAATGCTGGCGGCGCTGGCCCTGCCCCGGCTGCTGGACCGTTTCAGCGACCGGCTCGTCATGCTTGCCGGAGGCATCGCGATGGCAGTGACCGGGCTGGGTCTGGCGCTCTGGGTGGCGCTTCTCGGTCTGACATCGGGCCCGCTGCTGCTGGCCTGGTTCCTCAACGGCATCGGCTTTGCCTCGGCGCTGACACCGTCGGGCCGGCTGTTGCGCCGCTCGGCCGGGCCCGAGGACCTGCCCGCGCTGTTTGCGGCGCAGTTCTCGCTGTCCCATGCCTGCTGGCTGCTGTCCTATCCGCTGGCGGGTTGGCTGACCACGGTCACGACACCTCAGATCGCCCTGACGGTGCTTGCGCTGATCGGTGCCGCGGGATGCCTGGCTGCGGCCCGTAACTGGTCCCCTGCTGTCCCGCCCGAACCGCAGGCATGACAGTCAGATTTGCAGGGTCCGGGAGAATGCGCGCCCGGATCACGTCCGAAACCCGATTGGCCCGTCGCCCTCAGCGCTGTTTTTCCTCGATAAACCCGCCGACCGCGCGCATGTTCTCGGGCCCGATCTCGGCGCGGGCATCCACCATCAGGTCCGCCAGCGACTGGCCCCGCAACGAGGCACGCCACGCCTGTTCAGCGACCAACATCCGCCGCTTTATGAAACAATCCTTGCGATAGGCGCAGGGGTCATTGCTGGTCACCTCGCCCTTGCGCCGAATCTCGCGACAGACAAAAGCCGGGCCGGGACCATCCACCGCCTCGACCACATCAAGCAGCGAGACCTGCTCCGGCGCGCGGGCAAGGCGAAAGCCGCCACGCGGTCCCGGCACCGCCTCGGCCACACCGGCGGCTGTCAGCGCGCGCATATGCTTGAGCAGATAGCTTTCCGACAGGCCGTGCAGGGTGGCGAGATCACGCCCGGACAGAACCTTGCCCTCTGGAAGCTCTGCCAGAACCGCAGCACAGTGCAGCGCCGCCTCGACCCCATCCCCCAATCGCCGCATGCCTTCCCCCCGCGCCGGTTCCGCCGATCCCGCTTGCGTCGGCCATTCATGGATATAAACTATCGATGATTCGACTGCAACACCCACTTGAAAGGACACGTAACAATGCGCTTCAACTTCACCAGACAAACACCTCAGGTCTTTGACGCGATGCTGGCGCTCAACGACACGATCTCTCAGGCCAATCCCGACAGCCGCCTGGTCCATCTGACCAAGATCAGGGTGTCGCAGATCAATGGCTGCGCCTATTGCGTCAACATGCATGTGAAAGAAGCGCAGCAAGACGGACTGCCCGACACCCTGTTGCATCTGATCGCTGTCTGGCCCGAAACAAGTGTCTTTACCGCCCGAGACCGCGCCGCGCTGGCCTGGGCCGAAACGCTGACCCGGCTTGAAGGCTCCGAGGTTTCGGATGCCGATTATGCCGCCGTGCGCGCAGAACTGTCTGAACAGGAAGTCGCCGCGCTCACCGCCTCGATCGGGATGATCAACCTGTGGAACCGCATGGGCGTCGGCGCCCGCCTGCCGGTCTGAAACGCGACAGGCGGCGTTCGCACGGGATGCGGGCGCCGCCATAAGAGGCACAGATACCGGATTTGAGAATGGTGCGGTCGAGAAGACTACCCATTCCTACCAGAACACCTCTAGGTAACTGTTTTTTCTAACATAATCAGAAAACGACCCCGCCCTTGTGTCCCAAGGTGTGCATCATTTGTGTCTCACAAATCGAGTTCTTGCACAAGTCCGACCGAGAGCGCTCTCTGAAGAGCTTGAAACACAGTGACGCAAACTAAAACCTAAGATACTGTGCCGACTTGACAATTAGTCTTTAGGAAATTGGACAGAAGGCCCAACGCGAATGAACTCAGAAGTTATATTCTATCAGAAGGTTAACGAACGTCGTGTAAACTTTTCAGAGGTGGGCAGGGCTGGCTTCAACGCTCGTGCCGTCCTCTACATCAACGCAGCGTGCTCCTACGCCAAAGTGCTGAATATTCCAGACTTGCCGTTTGAGCCTGTGCAGTTGTCGGACGGAGATGATGCTATCCAAGAGGCTCTTTTCAAGCTTGAAGGCTTCATGGACAAGGTCAAAGCGGAGAACCTTTTCGATCTCGAACCGAACCTACGAGAGGCATCGGTCTACCTTGATCAGGAGTGGAAGTCTCATGCCACCACATTGGTCTCACATATAAGAGAAGTCGTCACCCGCGCTACTATGGCCGACGACCTCCGTGAGCCAATTCTCAGGAGCCTTAACCAACTTCAATCCGAAATAGACCGCAACCGAACACGGCTGGAAAGGGTATCGGATGCATGGCTCCAGATTACATCTGCCATAGGAAATGGAGCTGAGAACCTTGAACCTGCGGTCAAATTAATAGAGCGCCTGTCCAAAGCGATGGGTAAAGCTAAACGACACGAGATCGAGGCTGAGAAGCATCCCCAACTCCCCCCACCACCAGATGAACTGAAAGATGAGCAGTAGATCGGATGCTCTTAAAGAGAAACGAACCCATAGAGATAGGTCGATTTATTCTCACCGCAAAAATCCTACAGCCCAAGATAGATAGAGAGGCACGCGCACACCCCCCGTGGGGGGGTACTCTCTGCACCCCGTTAGCTTCACCTGCGGGAATGCTCATAAAATGAAGCTAAAACAATGACTTGACTATCACTCCTGCGCTGCTGATGTAGAGGGAGCGAGGCATCATGCCCGCCTTCACATCAACGCAAGGAACACCCCATGATCATCTTCTCCTTCCGCCTCGGTCGCTTCGAGTTTGTCGCCCAGCGTGAGACCGCCCCAGCCCGTAGCTTACTCAGCCGCCCAGCGCCGGGAGAGGTCATCATCGACCTTCCGGGGGCCAGCTTCATGGTGGCCTATCACAAGGCTCGCTCGATTGCCCGTTAGGGTACCCTGCCCTGCTCCCTTGCGCTTAGCCTTCGCAACGATCTTTTCGTATTCAGCGAGGAGGGTTTCCTGCTCTTTGACCAGCGCGACCCCTTCACGGGCCTTGATGGGCACCTGAAAAAATTCTTCACCCAAGACCCCAGCAACAGCTTTAGGGAATCTTCGGCGGAACCGTTTGCGGCCTCCAGAGAGTTCATCAACGTATTTGAGCTTCATCATCACCACCATCGCAAGTGTCCCATATGTGTCCCGTTTTGTGTCTCGGGATGGGCGCGATATGCCTGATAGCCTTGAAAAACAGGCCCCTCAAGGGGGTGAATTGGTGCGGTCGAGAAGACTCGAACTTCCACGGGTGTTACCCCACAGCGACCTCAACGCTGCGCGTCTACCAATTCCGCCACGACCGCACTGCCAGTGACTTGGTAGAGCGGCGTATAGACGAGGGTTGTCGGGATGTGAAGAGACAAAAACACATGACTTTGATTTCTTGAACGACGCCCTATCTGCTAGCGGATGGCACGATACGCCCCAGACTCAGGAGCCCGCAGATGACCGGTCAGTCCCCTCGCCCCGAACTTCAGATCGACATCGTCTCGGACGTGGTCTGCCCCTGGTGCATCGTCGGGTTTCGGCAACTGGATCAGGCGCTTGCGGCCACCGGCGTGCTGGCGCGGCTGCGCTGGCATCCGTTCGAGTTGAACCCGCAGATGGGACCCGAGGGCCAGAACCTGCGCGAACATATCATGGAGAAATACGGCTCGACGCCAGAGCAGAGCGCCGAGGCGCGCGCTCGGCTGACCGCGATCGGGGCCGAGTTGGGGTTCACGTTCAACTTCACCGATGAAAGCCGCATCGTGAACACCTTTGCGGCGCATCAACTGCTGGACTGGGCCGAGGGTCAGGGCCGCCAGCATCCGCTGAAACTGGCTCTGTTCGCGTCCTATTTCACCCAAGGCCGGGATGTGTCGGACCCTGATATCCTGCTTGACGCGGTAGAGGCGGCTGGGCTGGACAGGAAGGCTGCGCAAACGGCGTTGACCTCGGGCGCGCATCAGGCGCCTGTGCGCGAAAAGCAGAGGTTCTGGGCGCAGCATGGCATTTCCGGCGTCCCCTCGATGGTGTTCGGCGGCAAATACCTGCTGACCGGCGCGCAGGGCGCCGAAAGCTATGCGCAGGTGATAGAGCGGTGCCTGGCCGAGGCGGCCTGACGCCACCCCTTCGCCTGCCCCCTTCCCCTGCCCGGGTCCGCGCGATATGACAGCGCCATGGAATGGAAGATCACCGACGGGCTGACCGATTACGACGAGGCCGTGGCCTTTATGGAGGCGCGCGCTGCCGCCATCGCGGCGGGCGAGGCCGAAGAATGTATCTGGCTGCTGGAGCATCCGCCGCTTTACACCGCCGGCACCTCTGCCCGGCCCGCAGATCTGACTGATCCCGACCGCTTTCCCGTCTATGACAGCAAGCGCGGAGGACAGTATACCTATCACGGACCCGGACAAAGGGTGGTCTATGTCATGCTCGATGTGGGCAAGCGCGGCCATGACGTGCGCCGCTTTGTCCAGCAACTCGAGGAATGGGTGATCGCCGCATTGGCCGAGTTCAACATTCGCGGCGAAATCCGCGAGGGCCGCGTCGGCGTCTGGGTCAAGCGCGAGAACAAGCCGCTGACGCTCGGCGGTCAGCCCGCCGAGGACAAGATCGCCGCCATCGGCATCCGCCTGCGCAAATGGGTCAGCTTTCACGGCATCTCGATCAACGTGGAACCGGATCTGAGCCATTTCTCGGGCATCGTGCCCTGCGGCATCACCGAATACGGGGTGACCTCGCTGGTCGATCTGGGCCTGCCGGTGACCATGGGCGATGTGGACGTGGCCCTGCGTCAGAGCTTCGAACAGGTGTTCGGCGCCGATTGATCCCGCTCAGCGCGCGGGCAGCATCTCCTCGATCACATTCAGCACCGCATCGGGACGTTCATAGTACAGGAACTGCCCCATGCCTTAGAACCGGCGAAAGCTGGCGCCGCGCATGCTGGCGGCGAAACGGCGGCTCAGGCCACCAGCACCGTCACGTGTATTGCCGCAATCACCTGCTCGCCGTTTGGTGCTACCTGAAATGGAGGTTGGTCCGGGCTCTCTTTTTGCTCTCCTTCTATCAGACCGCTAACCCCCAATTCTAAGCTGGCAACCACCAGATTGGGTCAATTCAAAGAAAGGAAACTTCTCTGCTGGTCTGAAAATAACCCATTTGGGTCATGTAACGGACAAAGTTCCGTGTCAGGTTAGGCTTACCGTTCAGTGAGTGAGTGGTGTTTTCAACAAGTTCGGCGCGGTCGCCTGTTCCCATAGCAGTACCTGCGCTATTGTTTCGGTTCTGCCGCCCCGCCCCTTGGCGGGGCGGCAATTTCTTTGCTAGCTCCGCTCTCAATCACCGCCGATGCGCTGCGGATGGGCACAGGCATGCACCACGCACTCCATCTCAAGCGTGACATGTGTGATGCCCAGACGTGTCTCCAGAACGGACTTCACCCGTGCCTTGATTGCATCGGCCTGCCCCCAGGCGCCGGGTTCGATCACCAAATGCGCGCTGAGCGCGGCGGTATTCTCCTGAAGACTCCACAGATGCAGGTGATGCAGCGATCGAACGCCCTCGACAGCTTCGATTTCTTGCGCCACCGACTCGGGATCGTGTCCCGGCGGCGTACCCAGCATCAGCACCCCGATCGCGGCGCCGATCTCGGCCCGGACATGCCACAGGATGTAGGCCGCGATCATCAGCGTCACCAACGGGTCGACCCAGGTCCAGCCAAACCAGATCACCGCGCTGCCTGCCACGATCACCGCAACCGAGCCCAGCGCATCGGCCAGATTGTGCAGAAAGGCCGCGCGGATATTCATCGAGGTCTTGGCCATCGACCAGGTCAGCGCCGCCGTCACCAGATCGATGACCAGCGCCAGCGCGGCGATCCAGACCACCAGCCAGCCGTCGATGGGCTGCGGGTCGAGAAAGCGCATGATCCCCTCGTAAACGAGGTAGAGCGCCAGCACGATCAGGGTGGTATAGTTGATCAGTGCCGCGATCACCTCGGCCCGACCATAGCCATAGCTCATCCGCGCATCTGCGGGGCGCCGGGCGATGCGGCGGGCGCCAAAGGCGATGATCAGCGCCACCGCGTCCGAGAAATTGTGCAGCGCATCGGCGATCAGCGCCAGCGAGCCCGACAAGAGCCCACCCACCACCTGGGCAAGGGTGAGCAGCATGTTGACCGCGATGGCCCAAGCAATGCGCGCATCGCCGGCGGATGGGTCGATGTGATGGTGGTGGAGCCCGTGGGCATGAGTATGGGCCGATGCGGCCTCATGGTCATGTGGCATGAGAAAGCGTTCCTGATTCCGGTTCGCTTTCCCACCTAATTGCTACAGCGGCTGTAGGTTCAAGAGGCGATCCGTCTTTTCAGCCCAAGGCGGCGCGAATCCTCTCAGCCTGTTCGGCAATTGCCGCCATGTCGCCCATCTGGCCCGGCGGGCGCAGGCGCACTCCTTCGTGACGCGGCAGCACGTGGAAATGCAGGTGGAACACCTCTTGCCCGCCTGCCGCTTCGTTGAACTGCTGGATGGTCACACCCTCGGCGCCAAAGGCCGCCATCACCGCATGGCCCAGCTTTTGCACCGTCGCCATCACCGCAGACAGTTGCGTGGGGCTGGCATCCAGCAGGTTGCGGCAGGGCGTCTTGGGGATCACCAGCAGATGCCCGTCGGCACGCGGCATGATATCCATGAAGGCAAGCGTGTCGTCATCCTCATAGACCCGGGTCGAGGGGATCTCGCCCCTGAGGATCTTGGCAAAAATGTTGTCGGGATCATAGGCCATGGTCATCCGTCCTGTTCTGTACGTCGCAAGAGTTGTGAGCGAGCCGCAGGGCGGGGTCAAGGCGCGGTACGGTCTTCTGTCCGGGGATGCGGGGCCACGGCGACGTGGCCCCGCGCCGTGTCACTCGATCCGGCCCGGCAGGCTCAGATCGCCCGAGGCGATGTCGAACACATCGGTCACGCATAGCAGCGGCGCATGAATGTTTGCGTTCACCCGCAGCGCGGCGGTCACCCCGTCATAGGCCGCGCCCGCAACCGCATCGGCATCGGCAAAGGGCACGGTCAGCGTGATCTCAGGCCCGTCAAAGCGCGGTGTATATCCGGGACTGTCGATATAGATCGGCAGGCCGGGCCAGGTCAGCGGCATTGCCGGTGTCGCGCCCTCGGGAATGTCGCGCACCCCCAGCGCCCCGGCCCCGCAAGCCTCGGTCGGGGTCAGCACCACCCAGTGGCTGTGCCAAAGCGTTCCGTCATTGGCCGGGTCGCCGTCGCCATCCTCGTCAAACAGCGGCGTGTCGTCAAAATCCGGGTGGCTGGTGGCGGCCAGCGCCAGAATGCCGGTGCCGCCCTCGAACCCGACCGTCGCGGGGTCCAGCGAGGTGGGCCAGACATAGGACAGCACCGGCGCCCCGCCCAGCGCCCCGACTGGCTCGGGCCGCTCGGCACCGGCGGTGCCGTTGGTGGTCATGTGAAAGGTCACCAGACGGCCCTCGCGATGGGCATGGGCCGCAAGGATGTCAAAGGCGGCCACCCGCGATGCATCGGCGGCGGACAGCACCGCCCCCTCCTGCTCGACGGCATGAGTGCCCCCGGCCAGGCCGGCACCCGCGACGAATGGCAAGACAACGGAAAGAAGCAAGGGTCTGAGCATGTCGGTCTCCTGAATGATATTTAGTAGCGATTCGCTATCATATAACCCACATCATTGCAATACTCATAGCGAGTCGCTACAAATACCTCATGACCGAGACCGAGCAGATCCGCGCGCTTGTCACCCGTCTCGCCCGTCTTGATGCGGCCGAGACCTGGGAGGACGACCTCAACCCCGTGCAACTGGCGGCGCTGGACTATCTGTCGCGCGCCAACCGTTTCTCGCGCGCGCCCTCACATGTGGCCGCCTATCTGGGCACCACCCGGGGCACCATGTCGCAAACGCTCAAGGTCTTGCTGCGCAACGGTTATTTGAAGGAGAGCCGGTCCGAAGCCGACAAGCGTTCGATCAGCTACACCCCTACCCTAAAGGGGCAAGAGGCAGCGGGCCGGAGCACTGCGCTGAGCCATGCTATCGACGGGTTGGGCAAGGATGGCAAATCGGCGCTTTGGCAACAGTTGAGCGCCGTCTTGTCGGCCATGCTGGTGGCCAATCAGGGGCGGTCCTTTGGGGTTTGCCAGAACTGCACCCATTACAGGGCCACCGGGACCGGCGGCCTCTGCAATCTTCTGAAGGCACCGCTTCTGCCCGAAGAAACGCAGCAAATCTGCCACGAGCAGGTGCCTGTCTGAACCACATCCCCGGTTTTTGCCGCCCCGGTTCAAGAGGGGTGCGGCCATTTATCTTGATCCAGATCAAACTCCGCCATTGATGCGCCCTGCCTCACATTCTAAAACCGCAAGGAATCCGCGCGGCCCGGAGCGTTTCGGCTGTGCGTAGAAATCTGCAAGGAGGCACCTAAATGGCAGACGCAGCCATTCATGGTCACGGGCATGAGGACAATCGCGGCTTCTTTACCCGCTGGTTCATGTCGACCAACCACAAGGATATCGGGATCCTGTACCTGATCTTTTCGGCGCTGGCCGGTCTGATCTCGGTGCTGATGACCGTCTACATGCGGCTCGAACTGATGGAGCCGGGTGTTCAGTACATGTGTCTGGAAGGCTTCATGGCCGATCCCTGCACGCCGAACGGCCATCTGTGGAACGTGATGATCACCTATCACGGCGTCCTGATGATGTTCTTTGTCGTCATTCCGGCCCTCTTCGGCGGTTTCGGCAACTTCTTCATGCCGCTTCAGATCGGTGCGCCGGACATGGCGTTCCCGCGCATGAACAACCTCAGCTTCTGGCTCTATGTCGCCGGTACCTCGCTGGGTGTGGCCTCGATGCTGACGCCGGGTGGCAACGACCAGCTGGGTTCGGGCGTGGGCTGGGTTCTGTACCCGCCGCTGTCGACCACCGAAGGCGGCATGTCGATGGATCTGGCGATTTTCGCCGTGCACCTGTCGGGCGCCTCCTCGATCCTGGGTGCGATCAACATGATCACCACCTTCCTGAACATGCGCGCCCCGGGCATGACGCTCTTCAAGGTGCCGCTGTTTTCGTGGTCGATCTTCGTGACCTCGTGGCTGATCCTGCTGTCGCTGCCGGTTCTGGCCGGCGCCATCACCATGCTGCTTATGGACCGCAACTTCGGCTTCACCTTCTTTGATCCGGCAGGCGGCGGCGACCCGATCCTGTACCAGCACATCCTGTGGTTCTTTGGCCACCCGGAAGTGTATATCGTGATCCTGCCCGGCTTTGGCATCATCAGCCATGTGATCGCCACCTTCGCGCGCAAGCCCGTCTTCGGCTATCTGCCGATGGTCTGGGCGATCATCGCGATCGGTGTTCTGGGCTTTGTCGTCTGGGCGCACCACATGTACACCGTCGGCATGAGCCTCAACCAGCAGGCCTATTTCATGCTGGCCACCATGGTCATCGCGGTGCCCACCGGTGTGAAGGTGTTCAGCTGGATCGCCACCATGTGGGGCGGCTCGATCGAGTTCAAGACGCCTATGCTGTTCGCCTTCGGCTTCCTGTTCCTGTTCACCGTCGGCGGTGTGACCGGCGTGGTGCTCAGCCAGGCCTCGGTCGACCGGGCCTATCATGACACCTATTACGTGGTTGCCCACTTCCACTATGTGATGAGCCTGGGGGCCGTGTTCGCCATCTTTGCCGGCATGTATTTCTACTTTGCCAAGATGACGGGCCGCCAGTATTCCGAGTTCTGGGGCAAGATCCACTTCTGGATGTTCTTCATCGGCGCCAACCTGACCTTCTTCCCGCAGCACTTCCTGGGCCGTCAGGGCATGCCGCGTCGCTACATCGACTACCCGGAAGCCTTTGCCTATTGGAACAAGATCTCGTCCTATGGCGCGTTCATCTCGTTCGCCTCGTTCCTGCTGTTCTTCGGCATCGTGTTCTATGCGCTGTTCCGCGGCGCCCGCGAAAGCCGCAACAACTATTGGAACGAATATGCCGATACGCTGGAGTGGACCCTGCCCACCCCGCCTCCGGAACACACGTTCGAGACCCTGCCCAAGCAGGAAGACTGGGACAAGGGCCACGCGCACTAAGCGCCAGAGCCAGAAAAACCAGAAAGGCCCCCGACGCATCCGCGCGGGGGCCTTTTCCTTTTCTCTTGCTCTACCATCGCCCTTACCGGCAGGCGTTGCAAAATCTCAACGCCGGGCGCGGCACTAACGCTTGTCCAAAACCGCAAGCTGTACATGCGGCAGGATTTGTGGAGACTTTGTCGAAAAACAGAACAAGTTTTGAGGCAGAGCATGAAAGCGACCTGGAGCGTCTTCTCCATGGTCAAGGAACCCGTTCACATCCTGCGCCGATTTGTGGATCACAATCTGGGCGCGGGTGCCAGTTATGTGCATCTCTTCTTTGACGATCCCGACGATCCCGCCTTTGATACCTTCGCCAACCAGCCCGGAGTAATTACCCAGCGCTGCGGCCCCGACTATTGGGAGGGCTTGAACCGCCGGCGCCCGCCCTACGTCGAGCGGCGGCAGTTGCTGAATGGCCGCGTCGCGTACGAGCGTTGCCTGACCGATTGGCAGGCCCATTTCGATGCCGACGAGTTGATGGTGACGCGGGGGGGGCCGCTTGGCACGCTACTGGCTGCGGTCCCGCCCTGCCACCAGACTGCACATCTGGGCACGCTGGAACCGATGACCCCGCCCGAGGAACATGACGGGCCGATGCCCTTCCGCCGCTCGGTCCGTCATCTGAAATTCCGCGCCCGGCTGCATGTCTATGGCGAAGACCTCCAGGTTTTTCGCAACGGGTTGTTCGGACATTACCAGGGCAAGTCGATCCTGCGCGCGGGGCTGGAGGGCTGGGGCCATGGCATCCACTTTCCCCGCCCCCCGTCGCCCGAGATCGAAAACGCGATCTTCGAGATGGACAACGCCTGGATCGCGCATATGCATTGCGAGAACCGCGAGCTTTGGGTGAACCGGACCCTGAACAAGATGCGCGACACCTCTTACAACCTGCGCACCGGCAATTACGACATCCTGCCCTATGTGGCACCTGAGGCGGCGGCGCTGGAGAATCCCAGCGAACAGGACCTTCTGGAACTGCTATCGGGCTTCTACGACCGGGTCAGCGTGCTGTCCGAGGACTTGCGTGCGCGTATGGAGGCATTGGACCTGCTGCAATACCATCAGGTCGAACTCCTCGATTGAACCGTTGCTGCGGCAACGCGGGCTATGGACGGCGGCCGCGGTCGTGATACCTAAGCGCCATGCCCTATGACTGGAAACGCACCGATACCCTGCAAGAGCTGCATCTGTGGCCGCACAACTCGTTGCCGCCGCGTGGGGCGGCCGCCTTGGTGCTGTCGATCTTTGCGCTTGGGGTGCTGCCGCTGATCGCGGTTCTGGGGTCGCCACTCTTGTGGGGGTTGTTGCCGTTTCTTTTACTGGCGGTCGCCGGGCTGTGGCTGGCTATCGAGATGAACTATCGCCAGCGCCGCATCCTCGAGATACTGACGCTCGACCCCGAACGCGCGCATCTGGTGCGCCACAACCCGCGCGGGGCGGCGCAGGAATGGGATTGCAACCGCTATTGGGCGCGCGCCACCATGCATGCTCATGGCGGACCGGTGCCCCATTACGTGACCCTCCAGGGTGGCGGGCGCGAGGTCGAGATCGGGGCGTTTCTGTCCGAGGATGAACGCATCGCGCTTTACGACGATCTGCGGGACATGCTGGCGCGGTGATTGACAGGAGCGGCATGGCGGGCTAGGCAAACGACATGCAACAGACACGCGCCTTTGTCAGCACCGTCTATTATCCGCCGTTCACATAACGGCGGCAGCATTTCCTGTTCAACCGCCGCGATCCGGCGGTCCGAACAGCTTCTCACTTGACCACATGACCCGGCATCGCGGCCCCTTCGGAGCCTGTCATGTCCTGTCACCTTACCTTTACCTCGGTCGGCCTCTTGGGTTTTGGCGCCTTTGGCCGCTTGATCGCGACGCATCTGACGCCACATCTGCCCTGCCTGATCCATGACCCCGCCATGCCCGATGGCATCAACCTCCCCGTCGGCGCACGGGCTGTCCCGCTGATAGAGGCGGCGGGCTGCGACCTGGTGATCCTTGCGATGCCCGTCGCGGGCATGGCCGAGGCCTGCCGCGCCATCGCCCCACTTCTGCGCCCCGGTGCGGTGGTAGCCGATGTGGGCTCGGTCAAGATGACCCCGGCGGAGATCATGCAGGCGAACCTGCCCAGCCATGTGGCGTTGATCGGCACGCATCCCCTGTTTGGTCCGCAAAGCGCGCGACACGGGATTGCCGGTCACAAGATCGCGCTTTGCCCGTTGCGTGGACGCGCCCATCTGCCGGTGGCGGCGTTTTGCGCGCGCGGCTGGGGCTGCGGGTGATCATCACCACTCCCGAAGCGCATGACCGCGAGGCCGCCACGGTACAGGGGTTGACCCATCTGATCGCCCAGGCGCTGAACCGGATGGGGCCGTTGCCCGACCGCATGACCACCGCCAGCTTCGAGCTGCTGAAACAGGCAGTCGAGATGGTACGACACGACCCGCCCGGCGTTCTGGCCGCCATCGAAAGTGCCAATCCCTTTGCCTCGGGCGTGCGCGAAGAATTTCTGGATCTCGTGACGGGGCTAGACCACGCCTATGCGGCGCCAAAATAGAAATGACCCGCATGGGCGGGCCTTTCAGTCAGTCTATGCAAGATCGGATCAGCAATTGCCGGTGGCGCAGAGCTGATCCTTGACCATCGGGCCGACCTTGCCGAAATCCATCTGGCCGGTATAGCGCGCCTTCAATTCGCCCATCACCTTGCCCATGTCACGGATCGACCCGGCACCGGTGGCCGTGATCGCCGCGCGCACGGCGTTCTCGACCTCGTCCTCGTCCAGCTGCTTGGGCAGGAACTCCTCGATCACCGCGATTTCCTGACGCTCACGCTCGGCCAGGTCCAGCCGCCCGCCCTCTTCATAGGCGCGCGCGCTTTCCTGGCGCTGCTTGGTCATCTTGCCCAGAATGGCCAGAACCTCGGCATCGCCGCAACAGGCGGCCTCTTCATCGCCACTGCCACGCACCGCGATGTCGCGATCCTTGATCGCCGCATTGATCAGCCGCAGGGTCGACAACCGATCGGCCGCCTTGTCCTTCATCGCCTGTTTCAGCGCGGTATTCACACGTGCCCGCATATCCATCAGAACTGCCCATCCCCTGACATTGTTCAAGTTCCCGAACATAGCGAAAGAAAAAGCACGACACAACCGGGGCGCTACATTGATAAGTTATTGAAAAACAACAAAAGCCCAAAAATTGATCAGGGTTGACCCAGGGCCACAAGACCCTTAGGTATGCGCCGATTTACCCAGAGATAGAGAGTCGCGCCATGGCCCAGAACCCCCTGTCCAAGCCCACCGCATGCCTGGTTCTGGCCGATGGAACAGTGTTTTACGGCACCGGCTTCGGCGCTACCGGCCAGACCGTGGCCGAGCTGTGTTTCAACACGGCGATGACCGGCTATCAGGAAATCATGACCGATCCCTCTTATGCGGGCCAGATCGTGACCTTCACCTTTCCCCATATCGGCAATGTCGGTGTCACCCCCGAGGATGACGAGACCGCCGACCCGGTGGCCGCAGGCATGGTGGTGAAATGGGACCCGACGCAACCGTCCAACTGGCGTGCCGCCGAAGAGCTCAAGGGCTGGCTAGCCCGGCGCGGCCGGATCGCCATCGGCGGTGTCGATACCCGTCGCCTGACCCGCGCCATTCGCCAGCAGGGCGCACCGCATGTGGCCTTGGCCCATGACCCCGATGGCAAGTTCGACCTTGCCGCGCTGGTCGCCGCCGCGCGCGGCTTTGCCGGGCTCGAAGGCATGGACCTGGCCAAGGACGTGACCTGCGCGCAATCCTATCGCTGGGACGAGATGCGCTGGGCCTGGCCCGAGGGTTATGTCCGGCAGGAGGCGCCCAAGCACAAGGTGGTTGCCATTGACTATGGTGCCAAGCGCAACATCCTGCGCTGCCTCGCCTCGGCAGGCTGTGACGTGACCGTGCTGCCCGCCACCGCCACCGCGGCCGAGGTGCTGGCGCATGCGCCCGACGGCGTGTTCCTGTCGAACGGACCCGGCGACCCGGCGGCGACCGGTGAATATGCGGTGCCGATGATCCGCGAAATCCTCGACACCACCGCCTTGCCCGTCTTTGGCATCTGCCTGGGCCACCAGATGCTGGCGCTGGCGCTTGGCGGCCGCACCGTCAAGATGAACCACGGCCATCACGGCGCCAACCACCCGGTCAAGGACCTGGAAACCGGCAAGGTCGAGATCACCTCGATGAACCACGGCTTTGCCGTCGATGCGCAGAGCCTGCCCGAGGGCGTGGTGGAAACCCATCGCTCGCTGTTCGATGGTTCCAACTGCGGCATCCGCATGACCGAGCGGCCCGTCTTCTCGGTGCAGTATCACCCCGAGGCCAGCCCCGGCCCGCAGGACAGTTTCTATCTGTTCGAACGCTTTGCCGAAGCGATGGACGCACAAAAGGCCGATGCCTGACAAAAAACCTGCAATCGCAGCCGGTTTTGTCTGCCATTAACGCTCTATTAACCTGAATTGCGCAACCCTGACTCCCGGAACGGTTGTCGGGGCTGCGCATCATGAGCGACCTACATCTCAGGCTAAGCTCTGCCAGCCTTGCGCATCCGGCGCCGGAACCGCACCTGCCGCTTGGCAGATACCTGGTGCGGAACGGGGTGATCAGCCAGGCCCAGCTGGTGCAGGCCCTGCAAATGCAACTCTGGCTTGATGCGCCGATCGGTGAGATCCTGATCGCCGAGGGCTGGGCCGAACCCAATGACATCCTGCGCGCGCTGGCGCTGCAAAACGGGGTGCAATGGGCCGATCTGGCCGCTGATCCGCCGAGGGACGAGTTATGCGGGCTGATGCCTCATGATTTCTGGCTGCGGCATGGTGCAATTCCCTGGATGCGCCTGGGGCCCATGGTCATCGTCGCCACCGCACGCCCCGACCTGTTCGACCGGCTGCGCGCCGAGATGGCGCAAACGGGTATCCTGCTGATGCCGGCGCTTGCCAGCCGCGATCAGATCGACGCGGCATTGGCGCGACGCTATGCCATCACCCTTGCGCAGCTGGCCGAAACCCGGGTCGCGCCGCGCTATAGCTGCCGGACCTGGAACTGGCGCAGCCGGATACCGGGCAGCCTGGCGCTGCTGGCCCTGCTGGGATTGCTTGTACTGGCGCCTGTACAGGGATTGACGCTGCTGTTCCTGACCGCCGTTCTGACCCTGGCGCTGTTCGCGGGGCTCAAGGCGGTTGCCCTGGTGGCCCATCTCATGAGCCAGTCGCATCTGACCGCGCCGCATCCGCCCTCGCCCGGCACCGATATAAAGGGAGTGCGCCTGCCCAAGATCTCGATGCTGGTACCGCTCTACAAAGAGCGCGAGATCGCCACCGCACTGGTGACCCGTCTCGGTCGCCTGACCTATCCAAAGGCGCTGTTGGACGTCATCCTGGTGTTGGAGGAGAAAGACGAGGTCACCCGCGAGACCCTTGCTCAATGCACCCTGCCCGCCTGGATGCGGGTGATCGAGGTGCCCGGCCACAAGGGGCTGACAACCAAGCCCCGCGCGATGAACTATGCGCTCGATTTCTGCCGGGGCGAGATCATCGGCGTCTGGGATGCCGAGGATGCGCCGGTGGCTGACCAGCTTGAACAGGTCGCAACCCGGTTCGCCCAGGCGTCCGAAGAGGTGGTCTGCCTGCAAGGCATCCTGGATTACTACAACCCGCGCAGCAGTTGGCGGGCACGGTGTTTCACCATCGAATATGCCAGCTGGTTCCGCATCGTGCTGCCGGGTATCGCCCGGTTGGGCCTGGTGGTGCCGCTGGGAGGCACGACCCTGTTCTTTCGCCGCCCCGTGCTGGAGGAACTGGGCGGGTGGGACGCGCATAACGTGACCGAGGATGCCGATCTGGGCGTGCGCCTCTGCCGGGCCGGGTACCGGACCGAGCTGATCGACACGGTGACCTATGAAGAGGCGAATTACCGCTCCTGGCCTTGGGTCAAGCAGCGCTCGCGCTGGCTCAAGGGCTTCATGGTGACATATCTGGTGCATATGCGGGCACCGCTGCGGTTGTGGGCCGAACTGGGCACGCGGCGCTTTCTGGGCGTACAGGCCTTCTTTCTGGGGACATTGGGCCAGTTCCTGCTGGCGCCTGTGCTGTGGTCCTTCTGGCTGATCCTGTTCGGCCTGCCCCACCCGCTGGACGATGTTCTGTCGGCCCCGGTTCTGATCCTGTGCAGCGCCATCTTCGGGGCGACCGAACTGCTGGGACTGGCGATCGGATTGGTCGCGGTCTCTGCATCCGAGCGCCGGTTTCTGACCCCCTGGGTGCTGACCATGCCGCTCTACTTCCCGCTTGGCGTGCTGGCCGCCTACAAGGCGCTCTATGAACTGGTGGTCAATCCCTATTTCTGGGACAAGACCGAACACGGTCAGGCCAGCGAGGAAAAACCGGCCCCGCTACCCGGCGCGACCGATGAACAGGCGCGGGAACAGGGTTTTCATTAAAACCCTGTTCACAGGATTTCTGCGAAATCCTGACGTGGCCTCGTTCTCAGCGCCGTTCGCGGCTGTCGGCGTCCAGTTTCAACCGGGTCATGAATGCGATCGAGATGTGATCCTTGAGCGCCTTTTCGGCCGCTTCCTCGTTCCGGCCCGCGATGGCCTCGACAATCCCCTTGTGCTCGCTCTGGGCAATCTCTCCGCGCCCTTCGGCGGCCAGCGAAGTGGTCGCCATCAACGCCATGGTCCGGTGCACCAGGTCAAGCTGCTGCACCAGATAGCGATTGTGCGAGGCCAGGTGGATCTGTTCGTGAAACCGCCGGTTGGCCCGGCTCAACGCCTTGGGGTTGCCCACCAGCTTGTCATCGGCCACCACCATCTCGCGCAATACCGCGATCTCTTCGGCTGTGGCATGGCGCGCGGCGAGCCGCGCCGCCAGCCCCTCCAGCTCGCGCCGCACCTGATACAGCTCGGCCATCTGGTTGTGATCCAGCGAGGCCACGATCATCGAGCGCCCGTCGCGTTCCAGCAGCGACTGCGTCTCAAGCCGTTGCAGTGCCTCGCGGATCGGGGTGCGCGACACTCCGAACCGTTCGGCCAACTCGCTTTCCACCAGGCGATCACCGGGTTTGTAGATACCGCTGTCGATGGCTTCGAGGATCAGGTGATAGGCGTCTTTCTGCGCCGGGCGGCCTTGGGTCATTGCTGTTCTCTTCTCCCTGTTCGGACTTGTGTATCCGCCGGGACCCGCCCGGATCAACCCTGCCATTGCGCACGCGCGCTATCTGCCCTAGATCCGGGCCATGGTGCGCGAAGCCTTCTCTCATGTGACGACCTGGGTGTTCGATCTGGACAACACCCTTTATCCTCCCGCGATGCGGCTCTTCGACCAGATCGAAGTGCGGATGACCGCCTATGTGATGGAGGCGCTTGGTGTCACCCGGACCGAGGCCGACCGCCTGCGCGCGCAGTATTGGCGGCAATACGGCACCACGCTCGCCGGGCTGATGCGCGAACACGGGCTCGACCCCGACCCCTATCTGGTGGCGGTGCATGAGGTGGACATGAGCCACATGACCCCCGACGCCGCGCTGGCCAGCCATATCCGCGCCCTGCCCGGGCGCCGCATCGTCTATACCAACGGCTCGGCGCCTTATGCCGAGAGGGTGCTGGCCGCGCGCGGGTTGAGCGGGTTATTCGATGCAATCTATGGTGTGGAACACGCGGGCTACAGGCCCAAGCCCGAGCGCGCCGCGTTTGAAGAGGTGTTCACCCGCGACGGGGTGATCCCCGAACGCGCCGCCATGTTCGAGGACGACCCCCGCAACCTGACCGCCCCGCACGAGATGGGGATGCGCACGGTACATGTGGCCCCCGATCCTCACCCGGCGGAGCATATCCACCACCATACCGACGATCTCACCGCGTTTCTGTCCCGGCTGACCTGAGGGTGCTCAGTGCCCGTCGCCCAGCACGGGCAGAAAGCCGCCGCTCTCGGGGTCGCGTTGCATCTCGTAATAGAACCAGCGCCGGTGCGCGGGTGCCTTTTCCTTGCGAAAGGCGATCACCGCGTCGCGCCCGTCGGTGCGCAGGTTGATGGCGCCATAGACGCCCACGTTGCGGCGGAACACCTCGTCCAGCAGCTTGCGCTTGGCCGCGCGCATCTCGGCCAGCGCCGCCGCATCCGCCCCTGCGCCCTTGGCCAGTTCCGCCTCGATCCGCCCGTTCAGCCGGTCGAGCGCCGGGCGCAGGTCGTCCCGCTCGCGCTCTCGGGTGGAACGCAGGAGTTCGGTGGACAGGATCAACGGCCGCGCCCCGGCGCCCGTCTTGCCCAACAGACCCAACAGGTCGGGGCGCGGATGAACGTGCCCCTCTTCATCGCCCGAGGACACCACATAGGCGGCCGGATGGGCGGCCTGCAAAAACTCCTCGGTCACGTCCGAGGACCCGTGATGGCAGGTTTTCATCAGATCTACGCCAAACCGCTCGGCAGCAGCAGCGATGATCTCGGGCCGGGCGATGGCCTCAAGCTCGGCTTCGGTCGCTGCCAGCGGCGTCGAGACCGGCACCCCACCATAGTGCTGCATCAGAAAGCACTCGGCCGAGGTGTTGAGATCGCCTCCGAACAACACCCGGAACCCGTTGAAATCCAGCCGCAAAAGGACCGAATGCCCGTTCTTGGTCTTGCCGTCATCCATTGACCGCGAGGTGGGTTTGTCACCAAAGGCGCGCAGGCGCGGCTGGCCTGTTGCATCGGGCTCGACGACCGGACCCAGCACCTCGATCGTTATCAGCCCGCCGTCACCAGGGGCAAAGCCCGGCAGCCAGGCACGCCCGTCCTCCTGCACCGCTTGGGCGGTGGTGAGCGCGGTGACGGGGCCGATCCGGTCCGCCTCCAGCGCGGTCTGCATCAGCTTGGGATAGAGCTTGCGCCCGCGCCGGGCCGGATCGGACAACAACGCCCGCATCTGTGCGTCGGTCTCAACGATATCGGTCAGGTATCCGCCCTGTTCCGGCCCCAGCAGATCGTCGCCCACCCGTTCGACCAGCCCGCTGTGATAGACATGGTCGATCCGCAGGCGGCGGTTTTCAAAGATTGGCTGGAAACCGCGATAGTGGTCGGCATCCGGATGGGTGACGATGGCGGCATGGATCTGGCCCGAATTGTCGAAATCGCGGAACCGCCAGTTCAGAAACCCGTTGGTGTTACGCCCGATCCCGGCGTCGATCACCATCACGCGCGGCGGATGATGGTGGCCCGGCTCGGTCAGGATACAGGCATCGCCCTGCCCGATGTCGAGAAAGATCAGCTCCAGCACCCGCTCGTCCTGCAACTCGGCGCGTTTCATCAGATAGGGTTTCTTGCCATAGCGGACATGGGTCCAGGTGGCATCGACCGGATCGCGGACATCCACCCAGTCGCCCCACAGCACCTGTTTCACCTTGCGGCGGCTGGTTTTACCGTTCTTTTCAACGTCACGGTAAAGGTAGCTGACCGGACCGCGCGCATATTTCAGCGTCATGGGAAATCTCCGCCCTCAATACAATTCCCGGATGATAGCACAAAAGCAGAATCGCCGCGCATCTCTGCTCCGCTCGGCACGATCAGCGGCACCGCGCCGCAGGGGATGCGGCATCGCGCTGCACTGCGGCAAAAGGTGACCTTTGGACTCAGGTTCCAAAACCTATCTGCCCCCTGACAGATAGTTCAAAGGACCTGACATGAGCGCCATCGACCTGCCCCGCAACCTGCCCCTGGGCCAGCGCCTGCTGTTTTCCGTGCCTCTGCTGGGCCGCATCGCCAAGGAAGTGGCCTATGGCGACAGCGACAACATCTATTACGCCATTGCCGCCGCGCTCAGCCTTTGGGGCATCGCCATCCTGTTGTTCGGCATTCCGGGCCTCTACATTCCGGCGCTGGCGCTGGTCCCGGTGATCTGGGCGGTGCTGATCCTGATCACCCGCGGCTGAGTGCGCCGGACAGGATGTCGCTTGGCACCCCGGCGCGTTCCGGCATAGGGTGCCGCGGAAAAGACGGAGCCTGCCCATGCAAGAGAGCTGCGACATCCTGATTTCCGGCGGCGGCATCGCCGGACTGACCGCGGCGGCGGCCTTTGGCAGCGCCGGGTTCCGGGTGATCTGCGTCGACCCGGCCCCGCCGGTGACCGAACGCGACGTGGACGGATCGGACATGCGCACCACCGCATTCCTGCAACCGGCGCAAGTGCTTCTGGAAAACTGCGGCCTCTGGGCACGGCTGGCCGATCACGCCGCCCCCTTGCAGATCATGCGCATCGTCGATGCGGGTGGCGCGGTGCCCGAACCGCGCGTGGTGCGCGATTTCAACGCCGCCGACCTGAGCGACAAGCCCTTTGGCTGGAACCTGCCCAACTGGCTGCTCCGGCGCGAGATGGTGGCGCGGCTGGCCGAGCTGCCCAATGTGGATTTCCGCCCCGGCACCGCCACCACCAGCCTGTTCACCCGCACGGCCGAGGCCCGCGTGGGGCTGAGCGACGGCAGCCGCGTGACCTGCAAGCTGGTGCTGGCCGCCGACGGGCGAAACTCACCCATGCGCGAGGCGGCGGGGATCGGGGTCAAGACCACCCGCTATGGGCAAAAGGCGCTGGCCTTTGCCGTCACCCACCCGATCGCGCATCAGAATGTCTCGACCGAGATCCACCGATCCGGCGGGCCGTTCACGCTGGTGCCCTTGCCCGACTGGGAAGGGCAACCATCCTCGGCGGTGGTGTGGATGGAGCGGGGGCCGCGCGCAGTAGAGCTCCTCGAAATGCAACCCGAGGCATTTGAGGCGGCCATGACCGAACGCTCCTGCGGCCTCTTCGGGCCGTTGAAACTGGCCTCGCGACGTACCATCTGGCCGATCATCAGCCAATCGGCAGAGCGGCTGACCGGCGAGCGGGTCGCGCTGATGGCCGAGGCCGCGCATGTGGTGCCGCCCATCGGCGCGCAGGGGCTGAACATGTCGCTGGGCGACTTGCGGGCGTTGCTGGAACTGGCGCAGGCCCGGCCCGAGGACTTGGGCGATGCGCAGATGCTGGCTGCCTATCACAAGGCGCGTCATGCCGAGATCGAGCTGCGCGTGAAGGGGATAGACCTGCTCAATCGCGCCTCGATGGTCGAGGCGCGCCCCTTGCGGGACGCGCGCGCGATGGGGTTGAACGCGCTTTATTCACTGGCACCGGTACGCCGGACCCTGATGCAGATGGGTCTGGGCGTGCGGTAAGCCCCGGGGCGCTGCCCCGGACCCCGGAGTATTTCCGACCAGAAAGAAACCAGGCTCAGAGCACCTGGTCGAGCACGCGTTTCAACCGGTCAATCGTACCATCGACATCATAGAGCTTGTCGAGGCCGAAGAGGCCCAGTCGGAAAGTCCGAAAATCGGCCGGTTCATCGCATTGCAGCGGCACGCCAGCAGCGATCTGCATGCCCAGGACGGCGAATTTCTTGCCGTTCTGGATCTCGGGATCGCTGGTATAGCTCACCACCACGCCGGGTGCGCCGAACCCTTCGGCGGCGACAGAGACGATGCCCTTGCCCTTGAGCAGCGCGCGCACCCCGTTGCCCAGCGCCCATTGCGCCTCGCGCAGTTTGTCGAAGCCGTAGTCGCGGGTCTCGGCCATGGTGTCGCGGAAGGCGCGCAGCGCGTCGGTGGGCATGGTGGCGTGATAGGCATGGCCGCCGCCCTCATAGGCCTTCATGATGTCGCGCCATTTCTTCAGGTCGATGGCGAAACTGTCCGACTGCGTCTCTGCCAGACGCGCCTCTCCGCGTTCGGACAGCATCACCAGACCAGCGCAGGGCGAAGCGCTCCAGCCCTTTTGCGGCGCCGAGATCAGCACGTCTACGCCGGTCGCCTGCATATCGACCCAGACGCAGCCGCTGGCGATACAGTCGAGTACCATCAGCGCGCCCACCTCATGCGCGGCAGAGGCCATGGCAGTGATGTAATCATCGGGCAGGATCACCCCGGCGGCGGTTTCCACATGCGGGGCAAAGACCACATCGGGTTTCTGCTCGCGGATGGCCGCCACCACATCTTCGATGGGCGCCGGGGCGAAGGGCGCGGTGCTTTCATTGCCGCTGCGGCGCGCCTTCATCACCGTTGTCTCGGCAGTCAGACCGCCGGTCTCGATGATCTGGCTCCAGCGATACGAGAACCAGCCGTTGCGCACCACCAGAACGCGCGCGCCCCGGGCGAATTGGCGCGCGACCGCCTCCATCGCATAGGTGCCACCGCCGGGAACGACCGCCACGGCATCGGCATTGTAGACCGCGCGCAGCATGTCGGAAATGTCCCGCATCACCTGTTGAAAGGCCGTGGACATATGGTTGAGCGAACGGTCGGTAAAAACGACCGAGAATTCCTCGAGCCCATCGGGATCGACAGTATCCAGTAGTGCGGCCATCGCGGGCTCCTCTCCTTGTTCCAGGCTCTTTCATGGCCGCTCTGCGCCGCCGGGTAAAGAGGGGAGCGCGGCCGGGCGTCTTGGCCACGCGGATGGAACCGGGGCTTTGCCCCGGACCCCAAGGTATTTTTGAACAGAAGAAAGCGGAAGATGCGCTGATTGTGCCCGGGGCCGCCATGCTCGGATGCTTGCCGGCGCGCACGGCGCCGTGACCTCTCAAGCGAATCGCTGCGGGCAGGGAATGGCGCGCAGGACGGACGCATTGAGGGCGCTCGAACGACCGGGTAGCGCGGCTGTAAAGAGATCTACCCGCGCTCGTGAAGCTGGGGCGTGCCCACGCGGGGCATCTCCGCCTCGTTAACCTCAACACGTTAACCTTAATACAGACGATGTTCTTTCCCTGTATCGAATATGCGTGATGTTGACGTAGATATGACGCTACTTAGGGTCAACTCCCCTTTACTCTTTCCGAAAAATACGGGCACAAACACGCACGGAATACAGGTAAAGGACCAGTTACCCTTGAAACAAAAGAAGCGAACCAGCTTTCATGCCGTCCGCGACGAGGTGAAACGCCGGATCGAAAGCCGGATTTGGCCGCAAGGGACATTGCTTCCAACCGAGTCGGAACTTGCAGAGGAGTTCGGCTGTGCACGTGCCACGGTCAACAGGGCCTTGCGCGAATTGGCCGAGCAGGGATTTGTCGAGCGCAAACGCAAGAGTGGCACCCGGGTCAAGATGGCGCCGGTCCGGCAGGCCCGTTTCGAAATCTCGCTGGCCCGCCGCGTGGTCGAAGAACAGAATGCCGATTACCGCTATGCGCTGGTCGAGCGGGCGGTGATCACCGCGCCCGCCTGGCTGGCTTCGCAACTGGGGCTGCACCCCGGCACGCGGGTGCTGCACCTGCTGTGCATGCATTATGCCAACAACCAGCCCTTTCAGCTTGAAGAGCGCTGGGTCAGCCTGTCCGCCGTCCCGGCGATGGAAGAGGCCGATCTGAGCCGGACCGGCCCGACCGAGTGGTTGCTGACCGCGATCCCTTTTACCGATGCCGAAATCGCCTTTGGCGCCATCGGCGCCGACGGGCGGCTGGCCGAGTTCCTGTCGACCTCCGTCGGCATGCCGGTGATGCAGATGGAGCGCACCACCTGGCTCAAGGGCGAGCCCGTGACCTTTGCCCGGCTGACCCATCACCCCGGTTATCGCATCCGGACCGAGTATTAACCGATCGGGCCTGGCAGGCGCTCCTCGCTGAGCAGCACATTGGCCTCGACCTCGCCCGCACCGGGCAGAGTCATGATCCGGCGGCGCAGGACGCGTTCGAAATCGCTGAGGTCGCGCGCCACCACGCGCAGGCGATAGTCGTAGAGGCCCAGGACATGTTCGACCGTCTGCACCTCGGGGATGGCGCTGACGGCGCGTTCGAAATCCTCGAGGCTGACGCGCCCCTTGCGCGCCAGCTTGACCCCCAGAAACACGGTGACGCCAAATCCCAGCGCCTCGGCGTTCAGACGCAGGCGGCGGCCCTTGATCACCCCCGCCTCCTCCAGCCTGCGGATGCGCCGCCAGGTAGCAGGCTGCGACAGACCGAACCGGCGCCCCAGCGCGCCCGCGCTTTGGGTCGCATCCTGGGCCAGGGCGCGCAACAGTTTGCGGTCGATCTCGTCCAGGTCCGTCATACCGGCAATACCTCGTCGCGCTTGAGCCGCGCGATATGCATCAGCGCCTCGATATCGGCAATATGCGGCAGGGTCAGGATGCGGTCGCGATAAAGCTGCTGGTAATGGGCCATGTCGCGGGCGATCACCGACAGGCGCACATCGACCCGGCCCAGAAAGGTCTGGATCTCGATCACCTCGGGCACCTTGCGCGCGGCCCCGATGAAATCGTCAAAGGCGCGCGGCTGGGTCTTGTCGAGCGTGACGCGCAAACTGACCTCGACCGCAAAGCCCAGCGCCGCCCAGTCGATCACCGCCTCCTGCCCCTGGATGATACCGGCGGCCTGCATCTTTTCGATCCGCCGCCAGCAGACGCCCGAACTGATCCGGCACCGCTCGGCCAGTTCGGCGGCGCTGAGACTGGGGTCGGCCTGGTAATGGCGCAGAATGCGGCGGTCGATATCATCGAGCATGAATTTTCCGTATTTCTCGAACTTGGCGAATTATCTTTCATCAAACTGACGAAATCTCAACCTCATTCCTCTCGCACCTCGGCGTAACAGCCTATAGAAACGCGGCAATCGAAACAGAAAGGACCGGCATCATGCGCGTCTATTACGATCGTGACTGCGACATCAACCTGATCAAAGACAAGAAAGTGGCCATCCTGGGATATGGCTCGCAAGGCCACGCCCACGCGCTGAACCTGCGCGACTCGGGCGCCAAGAACCTGGTTGTCGCCCTGCGCGAAGGCTCGGCCTCGGCCAAGAAAGCCGAAGGCGAAGGGCTCAAGGTCATGGGCATCGCCGAAGCGGCGGCCTGGTGCGACGTGATCATGTTCACCATGCCCGACGAATTGCAGGCCGAGACCTACAAGAAATACGTGCATGACAACATCCGTCCCGGCGCCGCAATTGCCTTTGCCCACGGCCTGAACGTGCATTTCGGCCTGATCGAGCCCAAGGAAGGCGTCGACGTCATCATGATGGCGCCCAAGGGCCCCGGCCACACCGTGCGCGGCGAATACACCAAGGGCGGCGGCGTGCCCTGCCTGGTGGCAGTTCACACCGACGCCACCGGCAAGGCGCTAGAAACCGGCCTGTCCTATTGCTCGGCCATCGGCGGCGGCCGTTCGGGCATCATCGAGACCAACTTCCGCGAGGAATGCGAAACCGACCTGTTCGGCGAGCAGGCCGTGCTGTGCGGCGGCCTGGTCGAGCTGATCCGCTGCGGGTTCGAGACCCTGGTCGAGGCGGGCTACGCCCCCGAGATGGCCTATTTCGAATGTCTGCACGAGGTGAAGCTGATCGTCGACCTGATCTATGAAGGCGGTATTGCCAACATGGATTACTCGATCTCGAACACCGCCGAATACGGCCAGTATGTCACCGGCCCGCGCATCCTGCCCTATGAGCAGACCAAGGCGTCGATGAAGGCCGTTCTGACCGACATCCAGCAGGGTAAGTTCGTCCGCGACTTCATGCTGGAAAACGCGGTTGGCCAGCCGACCATCAAGGCCTCGCGTCGCGCCAATGACGAGCACCAGATCGAGCAGGTCGGCCAGAAGCTGCGCGACATGATGCCCTGGATCTCGGCCGGCAAGATGGTTGACAAGTCGAAGAACTGATCCGCAGGTTCAGGAACACGAAGGGCGCGCCGATTGCGCGCCCTTTTTCATTGCAGCGGCGAAGCGGGGTGAACATGAACCCGCGTTTCCTGCCCTTCTCCTGTCAAACGAAAGAGGTTTTGACGCTTGGACAAGTAGCCGCGCCAGGTTTTGTCCGGGTGATTGCTGATTCGAACATCATGGCTCGCACGCATCAAACCGTTGAGCTGCACAAGCGGTACACCCTGAGAAGCGCTGTCATGCTTTGACACCACATTGCGCACAAGATCGTGCAACTTGGCCGGCTGGGGGTTGGGGCAGGCCCGCATTTCCTCGCTCGAAGTCTGTTTCGACCTGGGTCTGAGGATGTGGAACTCCGAGCATATCGCACGAAATCCGGGCGGGCTCTTGTCTTCGCCACTGCCAATGACACGCACTCCACGTTCGATCAACCGGGTTGCAAGATGGCTGAAATCACCATCCGAACTGACGATCATAACCGTGTCCACCTGCCTGCAGCAGGCAAGCTCGATCGCGTCAATCGCAAGCAGGATATCGGCGGAATTCTTGCCGGATCCGCTATGGATCACCCGGAACCCGGGCGTTTTCTCCCAGTTCGGCAATCTGCTTGCATCCCCATACACTCGCCGAAACCGGGCTGGGGCAACGTTCTGCGCGATCTTCCCGATCTGAGATGCGTACTCGGCACTGATATTGTCACCATCGATCAAGAGCGCGAAACCGGGCCTGTCCATTCTGTCGTTAATCTCATATTGCAACTTCGACTCTAGTTGCACGAAATGGCGGCAGAACTTTGACTGAGTTGAGAAAGTTTCGCCCCGCTCCGAAACGTTCGTCATTGACCTCGGAAAGAAGCAGAGGCTTTCTGTCGACACCTCATCAACGGGAAGACAATGACCCAATCCCCTGACATAACGGCGAAAAGCTGGGCCATGGTGGCGACGCTGGGCTTTGTCTGGGGTGGGACATTCCTGATCAACGAACTGGCGCTTGAGGGGATCACGCCGTTCTGGCTGGCCGCCGGGCGGGTCTGTTTCGGGGCGGTGCTCAGCACGCTGGTCTGGCGCCTCATGGGCGGGCGGCTGTTTTCGGCGCCGTTGAGCCGGTCAGAGCGCCTCTCGCTGGTGACCATCGCACTGCTCAGTTCGGCGGTGCCCTTCTCGCTGATCGCATGGGGTCAGCAATATGTGACGGCCGGGTTTACCGGCGTCTCGATGGCCTCGATCGCGCTGATGGTGCTGCCACTGGCGCATTTCCTTGTGCCGGGCGAGCGAATGACCTGGCGCCGCGCGCTGGGATTTGCCATCGGCTTTGCCGGAGTTGCGCTGCTGATGGGGGCGCAGGCGTTCGAGAGCAGCGGCGCGACGCTGGAACTGCCCGGGCGGCTGGCCTGTCTGGCGGCGACCGCCTGTTACGCGGTGGCCTCGATCCTGATGCGGCGGCTGCCGGCGGTCGATCCGGTCGGCCTGTCGACCGTACTCTTGCTGATCGGGGTGGTCGCGGTGCTGCCGATGGCCTGGATCGCCGAAGGCCCGCCGCCCTCCACCGATCTGCGCACGCTGGGCCTGATCGTGTTCCTGGGCATGGTGCCCACGGCCGCGGCGAATCTGCTGCGCGTCACCCTGATCCGCAGCGCCGGGCCGGTGTTCATGAGCCTGACCAACTATCAGGTGCCGGTCTGGTCGGTCCTGCTGGGCGCGGCCCTGTTGGGAGAGCCGCTGCCGCCGGTCCTGCTGTGGTCGCTGCTGCTGATCCTGACCGGGGTCGGGCTCAGCCAGTATGGCGCGCTCAGGCGCCTGTTCGCCCGTCAGTAACGGCCGATCTTGAGTTTCACCCGGTCCAGCACCTTGCCATCGGCGCCAACCGCCTGCACCACCGCCTCATAGGTGTTGCCACGCCCGCCCGAGCAGGGCGGCAGATAACCCTTGGAGGCGTATTCGCCGGTGCTGCGCGCCGGGGCCACAACCCGTACCCCGCCCGGCAGTTTCGCGGTCATGCCCGGCACCGCGGGCAGCTTGGCGCTGGCGCCCTTGACCGGATAGCCGATGGTGCCATGCCCGCCCTTGCTGGAGAGCGGCTTGTAGCTTTTGTCGTTGTACTGAACCACCAGCATCACCGTGCCTTCAGGGATGCCCGCCACCTGCATCGGCGGCGTCGCACCCTTGCCGCCCTGCAACTGGCAATGCTGGCCCTTGGGGATCTTCTTGCCGTCCCAGGGTGGCAGCAGATCAACCGTCATCCCGGCCTGGGCCATTCCGGCCGAAAGCAGAAATGCAAAAGTGGTCAAAGAACGAAACATCCAGAATTCTCCCTGTTCAACGGGGGCAGGATGCGCAGCGCCGCGCCTGTTTTCAAGCCTGAACCGCGTCGGCCACCGCCTCGACCACGCTATCGACGGTCCGCTCCAGCAGCGCCTCGTCCTCACACTCGGCCATCACCCGGATCAGCGGTTCGGTGCCAGACTTGCGGATCAGCAACCGGCCAGAACCGTTCAGCGCCGCCTCGGCCTCGGCAATCGCGACCTGAACCGGCGCAGTGTCAAGCGGCGCCTGGCCGGCGGCAAAGCGCACATTCTTGAGCAGTTGGGGAACCGGTGTGAACTGGCGGGCAAGCGCGCTGGCGGGTTGGCCAGACCGCACCATCTCGGCCAGGAAATGCAGCCCCGCCATCAGCCCGTCGCCGGTGGTGGCATAATCGCTCATCACGATATGGCCCGATTGTTCGCCCCCCAGGTTGAACCCGCCCTCGCGCATCCGCTCGACCACGTAGCGGTCGCCGACGGCGGTGCGTTCCAGCCTGATCCCTTGCCCGTTCAGGAACCGCTCCAGCCCCAGGTTCGACATCACCGTTGCCACCAGCGCCCCACCGGCAAGCTGGCCTTCGGCGGCCCAGCGTGCCGCCAATAACGCCATCAGCTGGTCCCCATCTGCGGGGGTGCCGGTCTCGTCGATCATGATCACCCGGTCGGCGTCACCGTCCAGCGCGATCCCCACATGGGCGCCATGCGCCACCACCTGTTCGGCTGCCGTCTGCGGATGGGTCGAGCCGCAGCCCCGATTGATGTTCAGCCCATCGGGCGCGATACCCACCGGGATCACATCGGCGCCCAGTTCCCACAAGATCTCGGGCGCGGCGCGGTGGGCCGCACCATTGGCGCAATCGACCACCACCTTGAGCCCGTCAAGCCGTAGATCGCGCGGCAGAGAAGATTTCACCCGCTCGCCATAGCGGAACCGGGCATCATCGACCCGCTTGGCGCGACCGATATTTTGCGCTTGCGCCGGCTGTACGCCAGCCTCAATCAGCGCCTCGATCTCGATCTCGGCCTGATCGGACAGCTTGAACCCGTCCGGGCCAAAGAACTTGATGCCGTTATCCTCGGCCGGGTTGTGGCTGGCGGAAATCATCACCCCCAGATCGGCCCGCATCGAGCGGGTCATCAGCCCCACCGCGGGTGTCGGCACCGGGCCAAGCAGCAGTACGTTCATACCGGTCGAGGTCAGCCCCGCGGTCAGCGCGCTTTCCAGCATATAGCCCGACAGGCGGGTATCCTTGCCGATCACCACACGGTGCACACCGCTGGCGTCACGGCGGAAATAGCGGCCCACGGCGGCGCCGATCCTCAGCGCCATCTCGGCGGTCATCGGGTGGGTATTGGCGGTGCCCCGCACCCCATCGGTACCGAATAGCTTGCGCATCCCCGCCTCGCTTTTCTTGAAATCCCTGGCGGAACAGCTTTAGCGGACGGCGGCCCAGAGGCGCAAGGCCTGCGCGGTTTCTGCCACGTCATGCACGCGCAATATCTGGACGCCCTGCGCAAGCCCCGACAAACCAACGGAAATCGAGCCTGGCCCGCGCGCCTCGGCGCGCGGTTCTTTGCCGATGGCCCCAATAAACCGCTTGCGCGAGACACCTAGCAAGATCGGACAACCGATGCCGTGGAACAGTGACAGGTTTCGTAGCAGTGTCAGATTGTGTTCCTGCGTCTTACCGAACCCGATACCCGGGTCGATCACGATCTGGCCGCGCGTCATGCCCTGCGCGACCAGCCGGTCGGTCTGAGCGGCCAGAAAATCAAAGACATCGAGCAGGACATCCTCGTAGTGCGGATCATGCTGCATGGTCGCCGGATCACCCTGTGCATGCATGATACAGACCGGAGTCCGCGTCTCGGCGCAGAGGGGTGCCAGCGCGGCGTCAAAGGTAAAGCCCGACACATCGTTCACCAGGCTTGCACCGGCGACCAGCGCCGCCTCGGCTACGCTGGCCTTGCGGGTGTCGATGGAAATGGCAGTGCCGGTTTCAGCCCGGATCACTTCGATAACGGGTGCGGTTCGACTGATTTCATCCTCCGCAGGCACCTCAGCCGCACCGGGCCGCGTGGACTCTCCGCCCACGTCGATCAGGCTCACACCCTGCGCGACCATTTCAATTGCGGCACGACGGGCGGCCTCGACCTCGAAATGGCGCCCCCCATCCGAGAAGCTGTCAGGCGTAACGTTGAGAATACCCATCAGATGCGGGCGGTTCATGTCGAGCCCGGCCAAGGCCGGACGTGGCAGCGTAAGCCGTTCAAGATACGACATCGGGATCTCGCCGACCGGGATCACCGCGCCCGGCTGCCCTCGACGCAAGTGCTCGGCATGGGTGAACCAAAGCGCGCTGCCCGCCAGCGGCTCTGCGTCATTGGGCCGTACCGCGCCCTGCTGCACCAGCGGACGAAAATAGTCGCTCACAGGTCGGACTGCTCCACCGGAACCGCGCGCAGCGGCACATCGGCCCCAACAGGCAGCGACGCGCCAATCACCAACATCTCGCCTGCCTCGAAGGTGGCCGCGAACCAGGCGGCCAACGCAACCGCCTCGGACGGTTTGGCCGAAGGGCCATCCACCGCGTCGAGTACGATCTTTGAGGGTGCCCAGACACATATCTGACCGTTCTTCATCGCCCAGTCCAGTTCGGTCCGGGTCGAGACCACCTTGCAACGCAGATCGCGCGCGGCCAGCTGCCAGGCGTTCTGCTCGATCGCCAACAGGTCGATGCGACGCTGGGTCATCGCATGACCGGTCTGTGGGACCGCAAGGTCCGACGCCCCGACACAGATGATCAGAGGACGGTCGCGGTGTTCCAGCTGGTCGATCCAGCCTTTGAGGTTATCCGACGCAATCGCCGCGTTGGACAGGTAGACAAGGCGCGGATGGGGGCGCAGATCCTCGGTCTGGTCCACATGCAGCTTGTCGCGACCGCGCACGATCTCGACCCCCAACGCACCGGGGCCGCGATCCAGCTTCTCGATGCGGACAAAGGCGCGCACTGCCTGCGGCTCGTGCAGGATGAGCTCGGCCACGCGTTCGGCCAGCGTTTCAAGCAGGTTCAGCCGCTCTTCAGCCAGCGCGCGAGCAATTGCCTCGGTCACGCGATCATAGGACAGGATACGGTCGACGTCGTCGTCGATGGGGCCGGTCAGCGGCATCACCTCGACCACCACGTTGAAACAGATGCGCTGGGTGGTGCCGCGTTCGGCCTGGAATGCGCCGATCTCGACCTCGACCACATGGTCGCGCAACGAGATACGGTCCAGCGGACCGCGCGATGCCGTCGCTTCGGAACGCTCCGAGGGATGGGCAAAGGCGAGGCGGATTTCGGAACTCATCTGGCGGGCCTTTCCGGGGTCGTGTCAGTCTGCCCTCAATAGGCGCAGATCCAGCCTATAGCAGGACGACATGCGCCGCACCAGTTATCGAATGCGTCATCAGGTGACGCGAAACCAGCTTGTCATGCCCGAAGACGCGTGGCCCAACATGTGGCAATGCAACAGCCAATCGCCCGGATTGTCGGCGACCAGGGCAATCTGGCGGGTTTCACCACGCGCCACCAGCACCGTATCGCGCCAGGGGCCAAGCTCTCCGTTCGGGGCAATCACCCGGAAATGGTGCCCGTGCAGGTGCATGCCATGGTCAAAGGCGGTTTCGTTGACGAATGCGATCCGGTGCAGGCTGCCGCGCGCCGCGTTCAGGAACGGGGTTTCGGGCCGGTCGGCCTGACCGTTCAGGGCCCAGAACCGGCCCAGCTGCGCCAGTTCGCGCCCGCTCAACTCGGTCTCGCCCAGCCGCGCGCTGTCGAGCCAGCGCATCGCGCCGCCCTCCAGCCGCATCTGGTGCAGCGGGCTGTCGGCCAACCCCTCGATCACCGGCAGCGGATTGGGCGGCAACGGCACAGGCGCCTCGCGGGTGGCACGCGCGCCCTGCCCCGCGACGTCGAACCGGCACAGGCCATAACCACCGTCGCGCTCGATACTGAGAAGGCTGGCGGCGGTGCCGCTTTCGGCGGTGATGTCCACGATCAGGTCGGCCCGCTGCGCCGGTGCCAGGGGAAAGGCACCACTGACCGGCAGCGGTTCCTCCAGCGGCATCCCGTCCAGCGCCACGATCCAGCCCTGCATGCCGTCGAGTCCCAGCTCGAATACCCGCGCATTGGCCGCGTTGATCAGCCGCAGCCGCAGCCGCGCGCCCTGCCTTGCAGGATAGGCCGGGTCGAAACCGCCATTCACCGTCAGCAGGTTGCCCAGCCGACCGGCATGGCTGAGGTCATGGCCATTGTCGAAATCGCCCGCCAGCGCGCCGGTTTCGGGGTCGAGCCGCCAGTCGTCCAGTACCAGCACCCATTCGCCGTCGATATCGGGCACGCTGGGTTCATCGACGATCAGGGGTCCATAAAGACCGCGCGCGACCTGCTCCATCGACCGGTTATGCGAATGGTACCAATAGGTGCCCGCGTCAGGCAGGGTGAAGTCATAATCGAAACTGCCACCCTGTGGCACCGCCTGTTGCGTCAGGCCGGGCACGCCGTCCATCGCATTGTCGATGCGGATGCCGTGCCAATGCACGGCGGTCGGTTGCGGAAGCTCGTTCATCAGGCGGCGGCTGAGACGCGCGCCCTGTGCAACCCGGATTTCCGGCCCCGGCGCGCCACCATCATAACCCCAGATCGCAGTGTCGGGATAGCCCTCTGGCGCGATCTGCTGGCGTGCCTCGCGCGCGGTCAAAGTGACCGGCCCGGCTGCGGCCAGACGCGGCAGCAGCGCGCTGGCAGCCGCGGCTTTCAGAACATGTCGGCGAGTCAACAGCATTGCGGGCCTCCTTCATCGCCCGCAATATAGTCTTGCGCCAAGCCCCTGCCAGCAGGGTTCCAGCGCGGGTGCGTCACTCAGTTGCTCGCTGTGCGCTGACCATGCCGGTAGAACAGGTGCACCCCGATCTTGGCCGTCTGGGTGAACCGGCGGGCCCAGCTGGGGCGCACGGCGGTAGTGTGGTAATAGGTGGCCCCATCCGTCAGGCTTTCGGCGGCCCCGTCCATGGCCAGGCGCGCAACCTTGGCGACCCGCTCATAGGCCTGTTTCTCGGCGATGACTTCCTTGCGCCCGTCGCAGGTATAGGTGAACTGGCACTGATACTTGCGCCCGGTTCCCTGACGAATGACACCGCAGGGCGTGTTCGGAAAGCGCTCGCTCTCGACCCTGTTCAGGATCACTTCGGCTACGGCAAACTGACCCTTCACGGTCTCGCCGCGCGCCTCGAAATACAGCGCCTCGGCCAGGCATTGCCATTGCTCTCCACCTTGGGCCCGGGGCTGTCCGTCGATCCAGGAACGCGAGAACGTCACCTCGGTCACCGGTGCGTCTTGTTCCGACTTCGGCATAAGAGCGCTGAGATAGTCGCGAAAGGTCCTAACCTCGCGATTGGCATCGCGCTGAGTTTCGGCTTTGAGGCCCTCGGGCCCCCGATCGGCAACAGCAAAATTGGGCAGCGTGACAGCAGCAGAAAGCAGCACTGTCAGAACAAATCGTTTCATCTTCTTCCCCCAGATCAGGCATCACGCACCGGTACCTCCCCAGTCGGCGCAGACAGCCCATACTCCAGACGGGCGGAAAGATCTAGTTTTTGCAAATTTGCAAGGGTTTTCTGGGGCTCACGTCCAGAAATGCAAGGCATACTACCCCACTCGAATCCACTATATCTTGGCGCTCAACTCAGCCGAAACACCAAGTTTATCCGAAATCGCCAGCTGCGCGGCAGCCAGTCGCGCCACCGGAACCCTGAAGGGCGAACAGGACACATAGTCGAACCCCGCGGCCCGGCAAAAGGCGATTGATTCGGGGTTTCCGCCATGTTCTCCACAGACCGAAACGGTCACGCCGGGCTGACCACGGCGGCCCCGTTCGACCCCCAGTTTCAGCAATTCGCCCACCCCTTCCCGATCCAGAACGTGGAAGGGGTCCTCGGGAAACACGCCCTGGCGGACATAGGCCGACATGAACCGACCGGCATCGTCGCGCGACAGGCCATAGGTCATCTGGGTCAGGTCATTGGTGCCGAAACTAAGAAACGATGCGCAGGCGGCGATCTCGTCGGCGCGCAAACACGCGCGCGGGGTTTCCACCATGACGCCCAGGCGATAGTCGAACTCCTGCCCGCGCTCGGAGGCGACGGCGGCGGCAACCGCGTCGATGCGGGCCTTGACCAGCTCCACCTCGCGCTTGGCAGAGACAAGCGGGATCATCACCTCGGGCACCACCGGTTCGCCCTTGCGGCTGGCCTCGAGCGTCGCCTCGAAGATGGCGCGGGCCTGCATGTCATAGATCTCGGGCACGGTGACCCCCAGCCGCACACCGCGCAGGCCCAGCATGGGGTTGTATTCGCTCATCGCCTCGACCCGGCGGGTCACGTCGCTGACCGGCAGGTCCAGCGCCTCGGCCAGTTCGCGCTGGCCGCTGCGGGTGGTGGGCAGGAATTCATGCAGTGGCGGGTCGAACAGGCGGATGCAGACCGGCTTGCCCTCCATGATGCGGAAAAGCTGCACGAAATCCTCGCGCTGCATCGGCAGCAGCCGTTCCAGCACCGCCTTGCGCCCCGATGGCGTGGCGGCAAAGATCATCTCACGCATCACTGTCAGGCGACCGGGCTCAAAGAACATGTGCTCGGTCCGGCAGAGCCCGATGCCCTGCGCATCGAAATTGCGCGCGGCCTGAGCATCGGCGGGGGTGTCGGCATTGGCGCGGATGCCGATATCGCGTTCGGCATCGGCCCAGGCCATCAGGGTCTGGAAACTGTCATCCAGCGCCGCCTCCATCATCTCGGGTTCGCCCGCCAGCACCTGGCCGGAACTGCCATCGATGGTCAGGATGTCACCGGTGCGGAACACCCGCCCGTCGGGCGCCTTGATCATGCGCGCCTTGGTCTGGAACTCCATGTCCGAGGCGCCCACGATACAGGGCAGGCCGAGGCCCCTCCCGATCACCGCCGCATGGCTCGTCATGCCACCCCGTTCGGTCAGCACCGCCACGGCCGCATGCATGCCACGTACATCCTCGGGCGAGGTCTCGCGGCGCACCAGCACGCAAGGCTCGCCCCGCGCCGCACTCGCCTGCGCCTCGGCCGCGGTGAAAACGATCTTCCCGGTGGCCGCGCCCGGGCTGGCGGCAATACCGGTGGTCAGCACGTCGCGCTTTGCCTGCGGGTGCACCTGACGGTGCAACAACTCGTTCACCGAATGCGGGTCGATGCGCATCACCGCCTCTTGCTGCGGGATGATGCCATCCTCGGCCAGCCGTACCGCGATGCGCAGCGCCGCGCGGGCGCTGCGGGGCACGCGTACCCCGTCCAGGATATGCACACGCCCGGATTCGATCACGAATTCGACCTGCATCTCCTCGCGCAGCTTTTCGCGCATCAGCGCCGCGTGCTGCTTGAGCGCGGCAAAGGCCTCGGGCGCCACATCCTCGAGCGAGACGCCGCGCGGGTCCTTTTCGAGATAGAGCGCCTCGGCCCCTGCCCCCAGCGCGTCGCGGCCCTGGCTCTGGCTCAGGTAGCGGCCGGTGATCTGTGGCAGGCCGGTGGCCGGTTCCACCAGTTGCAACACGCCCGAGCCGCATTCACCCTGGCCGAGGCCGGGGATCATTTCCTGCACCACAAGGCCAAGCCCCGCATCGGCGGGCGCGCCCTTGGCCTGACGCAACAGCCGGGCCGAGGTGCCCTCCCACGCGCGCGCCATCGAGCGCAGCACGGCGGCCAGTTGCTCGCCCGGATCCTGGGGAAAGTTCTCGTCGGTCTCGTCTTCATAGGCGCGCAACGACTGGCGCAGCCCCTCGCGTCCGTCGGCCTCGATCTCGTCGAACACGTCCGGGTCCAGACGGGCCACGTGAATGGCGAAGGTCTGCACGAAGCGCAGGTAGAGCGCCGCCGCCGCCTCGGCCCCCATCCTGTCGCTCAGTTCAACGAAACGGGCATCGTTCATGCCGATATTCAGCACCGCACCGGGCCCACCCCAATCAGGGTCCTCGGAGCTGGGCCGCACACAGAGCAAAGCGGTCGGTTCGAACTGACCGACAATGGCCGCGATATCGGGCAGCTGGCCTTGCGCGATGTCATGCACCGCCGAAAAGGACAGCGCCACCGTCCGCGGCACCGGCAGGTCGAGGCGTACCAGACGTTGCAGGCATTTGGCGCGGCCGCCATGGGTGCCTGTTGCCACCGGTGCGGTGGCGGTGATCAGCGTGGTGTTCGGATTATTCTGCACTGCGGCACCCCTCGTTTGCGTGCAGAATAAGGGCGTTTGAAGGCGGCGCAAGCGCCATGTGCGCACAGACAGCGCCCGCGGCTACTGGGCATATGAGTATTTGTGACCAGAAAGAAGCAGCAGCACCGGATCTCGGCAGACCGAGCGCCTGACGAGGCCCGATGCGCGCCACAAGGGGATGGCGCGTCGGGTGCCTCAGCCGTCGATCCGCGTCAGATCGGCGACACTGGAACAGACCTTGCGGATATGGCTGAGCAGGTTCAGGCGGTTGCGGCGCACCACCTGATTGTCGGAATTGATCTGCACCTCTTCGAAGAAGGCATCGACCGGCGCACGCAGGGCGGCCATGGCCGTCATCGCTGCGGCGAAATCCTCGATCTTGAGCGCGGCGTCGATGGATGCCTCAGCCTGATCCAGCGCGGCAAACAGCGCCTTTTCGCTGTCGGCCTCGGCAAATTTGATATCGGCTCCAAAGGAGTATTCGACCCCGTCCTTTTCCTCGGCCTGGGTCAGGATGTTGTTGGCGCGCTTGAAACCCTGCACCAGGTTCTCGCCATCCTCGGTGGCGATCACCGTGTTGAGCGCGCGGGCGCGTTTGACCAGTAGGTTGAGGTCGTCGTTGCCCTCCATCGCGATACAGGCGTCGATCACGTCGTGGCGGATGCCCTCGTCGCGCAGAAAGACCTTGAGCCGGTCATGGATGAAGGAAAGCAGGTCGGCGGAGAGATCGGGAACGTCCCCGGCCAGTGCCTCGAGCGCGTCCGCATCACCCAGCTTTTCCCTGATGGTCTCGAACGCGGCGCCGAACACGCCGTGATCGGCGATCTCTTCGATCAGGTCGCGCAATTCGGCCTCGCCATTGCTGGCGTGATACTTGTGGCGCAGCAACTGGGCGTCGATAGGTCGGTCCAGCGGTAGGCGCAGGTCGTTGGCCAGCACCAGCCGAATCACCCCCAGCGCAGCGCGTCGCAGAGCAAAAGGGTCTTTCGAGCCGGTCGGCTTCTCGTCAATGGCCCAAAAGCCGGTCAGCGTGTCGAGCTTGTCGGCCAGCGCCACGATGACCGAAAGCGGCGCGGTAGGTACGTCATCGGAGGGGCCGAGCGGCGAATAATGATCCTGCGCCACGGCTGCTATGGCCGCATCCTGACCCGAAGCTGCAACATAATAACGCCCCATAAGTCCCTGAAGTTCAGGGAATTCGAACACCATCTCCGAGCTCAGATCAGCCTTGGCCAGTGTCGCGGCCTGTTTGGCCTGCCCGGTATCGGCTCCGACCATCGGTGCCAGATCACCCGCCAGCGCTGCGATGCGGCGGATACGGTCGCCCTGCGAACCGAGCTTGTTGTGGAAGGTCACGTTTTCAAGGGCCTCGGTCCATGCCCCCATGCCCGTGTGCGCCACGCGCAAATCGTTGTCCCAGAAGAACTTGGCATCGGCCAGCCGAGCTGACAGCACCTTTTGGTTGCCCGCAAGTATGGTGGCGCCATTGTCCGCGGTCTCGCGGTTGGCGACGGTGACAAACCGTTCGATCCGGCCCGTCTTAGGGTTCCGGACCGAGAAGAATTTCTGATGCTCGCGCATCGAGGTTTGCAGCACCTCGGGCGGCAGGTCCAGAAATTCGGCCCCGATCTGGCCCATAAGCACGACGGGCCACTCGACCAGGCCGGCGACCTCAGCCAAAAGCCCCTTGTCCTCGACCAGTTCCAACCCGGCGGCAAAGGCCATGTTCTGGGCATCGTTCCAGATGTGCTCTGCCCGCTCGGTGGGGTCCAACACCACGTGCGCGCGCTTGAGCTTCGCCTGGTAATCCTCGAAGGAAGTGACGGAAAACCGGGCCGGCGCCATGAAACGATGCCCAGTTGTGCGATCACCTGCCGTGATTCCGTCGACGTCGAGCGGTACCACCTGCGTATCGGCCTCGGTGGTCAGAATGCACAGGATCGATTGCAGGGGTCGCACCCAGCGCAAGGACCCAGCCCCCCATCGCATCGACTTGGGCCAAGGGAAATTGCGGATAGTGTCTTCCAAAACCTCGGCAACGATCGCTGCCGCCGGGCGGCCGGGTTTTTCGATGGTTGCAAAATAGACCGCACCTTTGGGCGTTTCGCGTTCTTCAAGCTGGTCGCGGTTGATCCCGGCACCGCGCAGGAACCCGTCTATTGCTTGTTCCGGCGCGCCTACCTTTGGACCCTTGCGCTCTTCGCGGAGCGCCGGACTTTCGGCCAGCAACCCCTCGATGGCCAACGTCAGACGGCGCGGCGTGGTCAACGCGGCGGCATGGGCATAGGTCAGTCCGGCCTCGACCAGACCGTCGGTGATCCGCTTTTTCAGGTCCTCACCGGCACGCGCTTGCATACGGGCGGGGATCTCTTCGGAAAACAGTTCGATCAGCAGGTCGGGCATGGTCGGTCCTTAGAAATTGACGATCATCTGGATGACGACCGCATTGGCGATATCCACAAAGAAGGCGGATACAAGGGGGAGCACGATAAAGGCAAGAGGCGACGGGCCATAGCGCTTGGTCACGGCCGTCATATTTGCAATCGCGGTGGGGGTTGCGCCCAGCGCAAAGCCACCGAACCCCGCCGCCAGCACCGCCGCGCGGTAACCGCCGCCCATGACCCGGAACAATACCAGCAGGATGAACCCCAGCGCAAACAGCGTCTGAGCGGCGATGATCACCGCAAGCGCCAGGCCGGTCTCGGCGATGGTCCAGAGTTGCAGGCTCATCAGCGACATCGCCAGGAAGGCGCCCAGCGCGAATTCCGAGATCAGCGCCAGCGTGGGCGTGCGCGACACGCGCGGGGCACGCGGAAACAGGGCCGAGCGCAGGTTGCCCACCACGATGGCGGTCAGCAGGCAGGGCACGAAGAGCGGCAGTTTCAACCCCATCTGGTCGATGGTTTCGTGCAGTGCAAAGCCCAGCAGGATCGCCACGTTAAGCGTCAGAAGCACCCTCATCAGCGACTTGTGGTCGATCCGGGGGGGCTCCTCGTCCATCTCGTTGGGCAGACCAACGGTCAGTTCCTCGTCCGGGCGGTTCGGGGTCAGGTTGCGGCTGTCGACCAGATAGGTGGCGATCGGGCCACCAATCAGCGCCGCGATCACCAGACCCAGCGTCGCCACCGCGACCCCCAGTTCTGTGGCGGCTGTCAGGCCGGTGACCCGTGCTACCTCGGGCGCCCAGGCGATGGCGGTGCCGTGTCCCCCGATCAGCGACGCCGAGCCGAACAGCACTCCCGCCTGCGGCGGAAAGCCGAACACCACCGCGCCCAGCACCCCGATCACGTTCTGCGCCAGAATGGTCAGCAGGGTCAGCACCAGGAGGATCGCCAGCGGTTTGCCGCCCGCGATCAGATCGCCAAGCCGCGCGTTCAACCCGATACCGGTAAAGAACAGAACCAGCAGGAAATCGCGCCCGGTCAGATCAAAGGCCAGTTCGATCCCGAACAGGGAATACAGCGCCAGCGCCACCAGCGAAGCCAGCAAGCCGCCCGTCACCGGTTCGGGGATGCTGAACCGCTCCAGAAACGGCAGCCGGTCATTGATACGTACACCGATCAGATAGACCGCCAGCCCCAAGGTCACGGTCATGAAGGCGGATATGTGCAGTGTCTCTGTCACCGGTTTCCGCCTGTCGCTTCAGTTTTCGGGGCGCGGTGGACATTCCTCGCCCACCACGGTGCCGTCATAGGCTTTTTGCCCGCAATTGTTGAGCGTATGCCAGACATAGCCACGCCCGTCCTCGGCCACGGTGACGATCCTGTCCACCCCATAGTGGATGTTCTTGGCCGCCAGATAGGCGCGCGCTGTCCCGGCTTTCAGCGCCGCGGCAATCGCCGTCGCGTCGTAGCAATCGAACCAGGCGGGTGCGGTCAAGGGTTCGGGCGCGTCGGCGGGTTCATAGCCTGCGCTCAGCGCATCGAGGGTCAGATCGGTGGTGAAACAGGCGCGGTAGCGAATGGGCGAGCTGTCGGCGTCGATGGCCTGAAACCCGTCATAGGCTATGGGTTGCGGTGCGCCACCGCCCAACGGCATCAACGCCACGTCCTGCCCCGGTCTGGCCGTGACCTCGTAGTAGAAGCCATAGACCTGAAGGTAGTACATCGCCGCGCCGGCGGCCGCACCGCAGAGCAGCAGCACAATGACCGAGACCTTGCCTGTCATGGGTATCTCCGATTGACCGCCTGGACCCGGCTTCAGATCCAGTCGAGATTGACCTTGCTGGTGGCGTATTTCTCCCCAATCCGCTCTTTCAGCGCCCGAAAGCGCGGGCGCAGGTCGGGAAACTTGCGTTCATGGGTTTCGACAAGGGTGACGCGGACCGGCGCGAACAGGTCGCGCTCTTCCATCGCTTCGAGTATGTCCAGTTCGGCCCCTTCGATATCCATCTTAAGCATGGCGATATCGCCGTGGGCGGCGACCAGCCCGGACAGGAAGGCGGGAAAGTCGATCATCTCGACCTCGATCACATTCTCAGCCTGGGTGCTGATGCCCCGCCCCCCGGGCAGTGTGGTGCTCATCACCGTATTCTTCTTGGGATCCTCGCCAAAGCTTTCGGCGCGCATTAGGCCGATACTGCCCGCCGTCACCCCGGCGGCCTGATTGTGCAGATGCACATTCGCGGCATCGCCAAACCGACCTTCGAGCAGGGAAAAAGCATAGGGGTCAGGCTCGAAACAATGAACGGTTGCGCCGGTCGCGGACAGCACCTCGGTGACATCACCGACATTCGCGCCGCAGTCGATCGCCACGTCACCGGGCCGCAGCATGGCCGCGGCCCCGGTCATGAAACCTTCGCTTTGCGCCGTGCGGACATGGCGTTTCAACCGGCGCCGCGCCTTGCGCAGCTTCTCCTCATAGGCGTCGCGTGTTGCCTGATCCATGGCGGTTGCCCCTGCCCTGTTGTCCTCAGGCCGTAGCATAGCCCCCGGCAGCGGTCTGCACAAACGCATCCGCGCATTGCTTGGCCAGCGCCCTCACCCGTCCGATATAGGCCTGCCGTTCGGTCACCGAGATCACGCCCCGCGCATCCAGCAGGTTGAAGATATGGCTGGCCTTGATGCACTGGTCGTAAGCCGGATGCGCCATCACGATGCGCTTGCCAGTCTTGGGGTCGTCATGGCTTTGCGCCAGGATCGCGGCGCATTCCGCCTCGGCCTCTTCGAAATGCCGCAGCAGCACCTCGGTATTGGCCACATCGAAATTCCAGCGCGCGTATTCCTCTTCGGTCTGCTTGAACACGTCGCCATAAGTCAGCGGAATCGGAGATTGCGGGTCGTTGAAGGGCATGTCCATCACATGGTCGATACCCAGCACATACATCGCCAGACGCTCCAGACCATAGGTCAGCTCGCCCGAGACGGGCTGGCAGTCATGCCCGCCCACCTGCTGGAAATAGGTGAACTGGCTCACCTCCATACCGTCGCACCAGACTTCCCAACCCAAGCCCCATGCACCCAGCGTCGGGCTTTCCCAGTCATCCTCGACAAAACGGATATCATGGAGCGCCATGTCGATGCCGATCGCCTCCAGCGAACCGAGATACAGCTCTTGCAGATCGGGCGGGCTGGGTTTGATCAGCACCTGGTACTGATAGTAATGCTGAAGCCGGTTCGGATTCTCGCCATAACGCCCGTCGGTCGGGCGGCGCGAGGGCTGCACATAGGCCGCGGCCCAGGGCGCACTGCCCAGCGCGCGCAGGGTGGTGGCGGGGTGGAACGTGCCCGCGCCCACCTCCATGTCATAGGGTTGCAGGATGGCACACCCCTTTGACGCCCAATATGTCTGCAGCCGCAGGATAATCTCCTGGAACGAACGCGGAGTGATGGGGGTCGGATGGGTCATGGCGGCCTCGGGCGCTGGATGGCGATAGGATCGAGCCTTTCCTATGCAACCGCCCCCCCAGCGTCAACGGCGCATCTGCCCTGCCTCGGCACAGGCTGCTGCGCTGATATCGCCACACCCCACAGCACCGCGCGCCTGCCCCATGGCAATTGCCGCGATTTCCTGCATAACCTGCGCGGACGATACGTATTTGAAGGTACGAGACCCAACAATGATAAGACCGCTGATCGCCGTCCTTTCGATTTTTTATCTGATTTCATCTGCCGCACTGGCCCAGCAATCCACAGACGAGGTGGCCTGGGTCCAGATCGAGGCGCACCCCAATCTTCGCACCGCGCAGGACCGCGCTCAGACCTATGCCTCCAATCTGTCCGACGTGGCCGGGTTCTCGCTGGGTGGGGGCTGGTACGGTATCGTGCTGGGCCCTTATCTGCGCGATGATGCCGAGCAGGTTTTGCGGGTCTATCGCACCGAGCGGCGCATTCCCGGAGACAGCTTCATCACCTTTTCGGGCGCGCTGGCGCAACAGTTCTGGCCAATGGGTTCGGATTTGCTGAACCGGGGTGCGGTGGTGGCACCAGTCGAACAAACCGCGCCCGAGCCGGTGGCCGAAGCAACGCCGCAGGCGCAGCCGGAACCGGCGGACGAAACCCCGGCCGAGGCACGCCGCAGCGAGCAGGCATTGACCCGAGAGGAGCGTCAGGGGCTGCAGACCGCCCTACAGGCCGCTGGTTTTTACAATGCCGCGATTGACGGCGCCTTTGGCGCTGGCACCCGCCGGTCGATGGCCGACTGGCAGGGCTTCAACGGGTTCGAGGTCACCGGCGTGCTGACCACCCGCCAGCGCAAGGTGCTGATGGATCAGTACAACGCGCCGCTGATCTCGACCGGCATGGCGCGTCACCGCGACACCGCTACCGGGATCGAAATGGACCTGCCGCTGGGCGTGGTCCGGTTCAGCCGCTACGAGGCGCCCTTTGCCCATTTCGATGCCTCTGACACGCTGGGCGCACGGGTGCTGCTGATCAGTCAGCCCGGCGACAAGGCGACGCTCTATGGCCTCTATGACATCATGCAGACGCTGGAGATCGTGCCGCTGGACGGTCCGCGCGAACGGCGCAGCGACAGCTTCACACTCGAAGGGCACGGCAATGGCATCGTATCCTATACCGAGGCTGCGCTGAGTGGCGGTGAGATCAAGGGTTTTACCCTGATCTGGCCTACCGGCGACGAGGATCGCCGCACCAGGGTTCTGGATGCGATGCGGGCAAGCTTTAGCCGCACCGACGGGGTGCTGGATCCGGCGGCGGGTGGCGACGCGGTACAAAACGTCGATCTGGTCTCGGGGCTGGAAATCCGCAAGCCGCGCCTGTCACGCTCGGGCTTCTATATCGATGGCAAGGGCACCGTGATGACCGTGGCCGAGGCGGTGCAGGGCTGCACCCGCGTAACGCTGGATGGAAGCTATGACGCGCGAGTGATCGACACCGATGCCGGTCTGGGCGTGGCGGTGCTGCGGCCAGATCAGGCGCTGGCACCCATGGTGGTGGCCGGATTGGGCCGCGAGATGCCGCGCTTGGGCGCCGAGATCACGGTGGCGGGCTATGCCTACGAAGGTATCCTGGGCGCCCCGACGCTGACCTTTGGAACGCTCGATGACGTCAAGGGCCTGCGCGGTGAAACCGAACTGGCGCGGATGGGTCTGCTGGTTCAAACGGGCGATGCAGGCGGGCCAGTGATCGACGACCAGGGCGCGGTGGTGGGCATGCTGCTGCCGCAACCGGCAACCGGCCAGCAATTGCCGCGCGGAGTAAGCTTTGCCGCCAAGGCGCAGGCCCTGCGCGACGTGCTCGCCGCTTCGGGAATGACCCCACGTGAGGCGGCGCCGACAGGCCGGATCACTCCGGACGAACTGAACCGACGCGCCAGCGGCATGACGGTTCTTGTCAGCTGCTGGGATTGAGACCCGGCGTTCCGGCAAAGCCGGAATTTTGCAAAAATTCCGGCCTGGAAAACATCCGTTTTCCAGGCCGTTTTTCATGACGAAAAACGGTTAACCCCTGTCAGGCGCGCCAGAACTGCACGGTGAAGAGAACATAGACCGACATGACCTCGAGCCGCCCGATCAGCATGCCCACGCTCAGCATCCACTTCGCGGCATCGTTCAGCCCGGCGAAATTGCCTGCTGGCCCGATCTCGTCTCCCAAGCCGGGTCCCACATTGGCAATCGCCGTCGCGGCTCCCGACAGCGCGGTGATGAAATCGAGCCCGGTCAGCGCCAGCCCCCAGGCCAGAACGCCCATGGTCACGATGAAAAAGACAAAGAAACTCATCACCGAGCCCAGCACATCAGGCCCGATCGGACGGCCCTGGAAGCGGGGCAGGAACACCCCGTGGGGGGTCCGGATCCGTTGCAACTGAACCTTGATCGAGGCGAAAAGCAGCTGATAGCGGAAGATCTTCACCGAACAGGCGGTCGATCCGGCGCAGCCGCCGATCAGCCCGATGACAAAGAACATGGTGACCAGGAACCCGCCCCAGCCCATGTAATCGACGCTGGCATAGCCGGTGCCCGAGATGATCGAGGTGATGTTGAACAGCGCCTCGCGAAAGGCCTGTTCAACATGATGTGGAAACACCGTTGTCAAAACCACGGTGGTCATTCCGACCAGGATCGCGATCACGATAAGGAACACATGCACCTGGCTGTCGCGAAACAGCGGCGCCGAATGCCCGTTCACCATCTGCACATAGCGCACGAACGGCAGTGCCGCGAGGATCATGAAGACCGAGGCGGCATATTCCGGCAGGCCCTGGAAAGTCCCGAACGAGGCGTCGTAATTCGAAAATCCACCGGTCGAGACCGTGGTCAGCGAATGTACCAGCGCGTCGAAGAAACTCATCCCCAGCGCGCCATAGACCAGAGCACAGGCAAAGGTCAGCGCCACGTAGATCACGGTGATCTGGCCCGCGATCTCCTGCGCGCGGGGCAGGATCTTGCCCATCGTGTCGAACCCTTCCGAGCGGAAGATCTGCATGCCGCCCACTCGCAATTCCGGCAGGAACACCATCGCAACAACGATGATGCCGATCCCACCCAACCATTGCAGAATACCTCGCCACAAAAGCAGCCCACGCGGCAAACCGTCCAGCCCGGCAATCACGGTGGAGCCGGTGGTGGTCAAGCCCGACATCGCCTCGAAAAACGCATCTACAAAGCGCAGCTCGGTGGCGCCAAAGATGAATGGCAAAGCGCCGAACAGGGGCAAAGCCACCCAAACCAGCGTGGTCAGCAAGAAGGTCTGCTGGATAGTCAGCCCCTCACGCACCCCATTGGCGCAGCTGATCGCCAATACGGCCCCCGTCATCACGGTGATGACACCGCTTTGCAGGAAAACCGGCCACGCCCCCCGCCCCTCAATCAGGTCGGTGGCAAGCGGAAACGCCATGGTGGCGCCAAGAATGGCAACCAGCAGGCCGATCACATATCCAACAGGGCGCATATCCAACATGAGGCGCAGGGTTGGCGCCCCGCGCCGCTGGAGTCAAGCGGCCGCGCGCATCACTTGCCCGAGGGGTGGGCTTTGGCCGGCAACGGGGCCGGGGCCGAGGGCTTGCGCCGCCGACGCGGGGCCGGATGCGTCGCCGCAACAGTCGCCTTGACGCTTGCGGGCGCGGACTTTTGCTCCTGTGCACTGGTGGCCAGTGCGGGCGCTATAGCACCCTGCCTTGCGGTATCCGCAGCGAAATGTGTTTCAGCGGCTGGTTTGGTCGGTTTGGGTGCCGTGGTCTTCGCGCTTGCGAAAACCGTCCTTTGCGGTGCCGGCGCGGCCGCAGCCGCCTGCAACGCCTGAACCTGTGCAAGCGGTGCATTCAGCGCCGCGCGCGACAGGATCTGCATAGCGCGCAGCTGGTTGCTGATTGCATAGCCAGCCAGCCGATACGCGGCGGCCTGGGCATGCAGCGAAGAGGTCATCAGTAGCATCGCCATCTCACTCCATCAGACAGATCGGGCGAATGCAGCATCCGGTCGGGAACACGGGTAGGCCCGATACGCGAATCTGCATCAAGGCCAGTCTACGGCACACGAGCTGTGCTTGCGCAGCAAAAATGCCGCAACGCGGCAAAAATCCGCCAAACCACTGCCCTTTGTAGAAAGTGTGGCTATCCGACGTGGAACAGAGTTGCAAACAGACGCGGGTCGAGACTGGGCGTTGCAAAGGTGGGGCCTTCGGTGAGGACCGAGACCGCATCATGGCTGTGCAGGCTCTCCTGATGGCTGGCGACCACCCGGAAATCGCCGATCCGGTGATCGGCCAGCAGCTCGGCGCAGAACAGCCGCGCCGCGTCCTCGACAAAGATCGGGTTGGCGGCGTTCAGCTCGGCGAATGCCTGCTCGTCCTCGCGCTTGACCATCACCTGAGTTTCGGTCGGCACCGCCCGGCGGCACAGCGCGATCAGGTCCTCGAACCACAGACAGCTGGCATCGCCATCGACCACCACCGACAGCCGCGCCACCGAGCGCTGCGAATGCGGCGTGGCCAGCTGCCCCCGGCTGGAGCGCGCATGTTCGCTGAGTTCCAGCGAACAAGGGCAGGTCGAGGAATAGACATAGTCCAGATGCATGATCTTGAGCCGCTCGCCGCCCTGTTCGACCAGTTCCAACGCGATGTCGTAGTACTGATACCCGCTCAGCCCCGAACGCAGGCTTTCGATCCGCTCAGGATAGGAAAACCGCATCTGGATACGCGCGTCGAACGTGTCCAGATCGGTCATGTAATCGTCCAACGCGGCCTCGATCACCTCGAAGCTAAACGTGCGCTCGGCATGTTTATAGAAGGAACGCATGATGCGGGACATGTTGATGCCCTTCTTGCCCGCCTCCAGACTGACGGTGCCGGTGACCGAGGTTTCCAGCGTCAGGTCGTCCCCTTCCTTGCGGTGAAAGCGGATCGGCAGGCGGAAATTCGAGATGCCCACATGCTGGATCTGCTGCTTTGCCCCACGGATCAGGCTGGACGGGCCATTCTGCAGGTCGGGCAGCCCGGCGCGATAGTCCGCATCGACGGTGAAATCCTCTGGGTATTGCCGGCTGAGATCGGGATAGTTCGACAGGGCCGCGTTCGGCATCAGCCGCGCGACCGAGGGGTCAAGTTCGCTGATCTCGGTGGCGGTGGCACCCGAGGCCCAGCGGCGCAACACCGCAAGCGCGGCGGAGGCTGCATCTCGATCTGGTGTCTCGTCGATATCGCGGGGGTGTAGGTTCATCGCACACATCCTCGGTCTTGTCCGTCCCACAATATGGACCGGTCCGTCACTTCAATCCACCTGATTACGCGGGATATTGCCAAGCGGTTCAAAAAAACCGATGGAAAACGACGCCTGTGCGCCAATATGGCAGCCTGGGCGGATACCGGAAGTGGCGGCACCCCCAGCGATCCGTCCTAGCCGGCGGCAGAGTCGAGAGCAGCCCGAAGGTCAGCCAGCAGATCGCCCGCATCCTCCAGCCCGACCGAGAACCGGATCAGCCCCGGCGTGATGCCCAGCGCCGCGCGCTGCTCCTCGCTCAGCCGTTGATGCGTCGTGGTCGCCGGATGCGTGGCGATGGATTTCGCATCACCCAGGTTGTTCGAGATCACCGGGATCGTCAGCGCGTTCAGGAAGCGGAAGGCAGCCTCTTTGCCGCCCTTGAGATCGAGCGACAGAACCGTGCCGCCCTTGCCGCCCAGTTGCGTCTGCACCAGCGCGTTCTGCGCATGGCTCTTCAGCCCGGGATAAAGCGTGCGCGCCAGCGCCGGATGCCCCTCCAGTGCCTCGGCCAGCTTCTGCGCGGTTTCGGCCTGCGCATTGACGCGCAGCGCCATGGTCTCGATCCCCTTGAGCATGATCCAGGCGTTGAACGGGCTCAGCGCGCCGCCGGTATGTTTCAGATAGGGTTCCACCGTGCCCCGGATGAACTCGCGGCTGCCGATGATCACTCCGCCCAGCACGCGGCCCTGACCGTCGATATGCTTGGTCGCCGAATAGACCACCACATCGGCGCCCTGTTCGATGGCCCGCGAAAAGACCGGCGTGGAGAAGACGTTGTCCACCACCACCTTGGCGCCCACCGCATGGGCGATTTCGGACACCGCGGCAATGTCGATCACTTCCAGCGTCGGGTTCGACATGCTCTCGAAGAACACCGCCTTGGTGCCGGGCCGTACCGCCGCGCGCCATTGCTCCAGATCGGTGCCGTCGACGAATGCCACCTCGACCCCGTAGCGGGTCAGGATGTTCTCAAGGATATAAAGGCACGAGCCAAACAGCGCCTTGGCCGACACCACATGGTCGCCTGCCTTCAGCATCGACACCAGCGCGCCATTGACCGCCGCCATGCCGGAGGCGGTGGCAAAGGCATCCTCGCCCCCTTCGAGCGCCGCGATGCGCTCTTCGAACATCGCCACCGTCGGGTTGCCATAGCGGGCATAAATGAACTCGTCTGGGCCGCATTCGATGAACCGCGCCTCGGCCTGTTCGGCGGTCTCGTAAACAAAGCCCTGCGTCAGAAAGACCGCTTCGCTCACCTCGCCCCATTGGCTGCGGCGGGTGCCGCCATGGACCGCCTGTGTGCGCTTGCTCCAATCCGTGCTCATATCCGTTCCTTTCGGCCCCGGAACCAGAAGGGCAAAGAAAAACCCCAATCGCGGGTCAAGCGAAAGGGGGTCTTTCATCCTGACCTTTTAGCGGTGATGTTTAGCGTGGCCCGCAATCCGGTAACAAATCGCCACGTGGTTCCTGACAAGGGGCTTTAGACCCGTGAAGCAGTTGCGTCAAGCCCGCGCGCATCGGATCGCGAAGCAGTCATCGATCTCGCGCCTCGAAACGGCGGGCGGAATTCTGCAAGAATTCCGAGACGGAAAACGGGCCGTTTTCCGAGCCGGTTTTCTTGCGAAAACCGGCTCCGCCTAGGCACGCTCGACCGCCACCAATCCCAGTTCGCGCGCTGCCGCGCGCGAGAGGATACCGCTGTCCAACCCCTGCGGTTTCTGATAGCGGCGCACCGCGGCGCGGGTCCGGGCATCCATCTCACCACTTGGTGCGCCACGATAGAGGCCGCGCACCGCCAGCGCCCTTTGCACCGAGGCTATGAATTCCGGTGTCATTTCCTCGGCGCAAAGTGTTTCGAACCAGGTTTCCTTGCGCTCTCGCACGATCTCTTGCCGGGTCTCGGTCTTGTACACCGCGGGCCGCAGCACGCTGCCATCGCTCTGTACTTCCGCCGGTTGCAACATCACCTGATGGGTCACCGTTTCGATGATCGCGGGTGTCACCTGTTTGCCCCAGCAGGTGCCGGGCGCAGCCCCCGGTGGCGCTTCGGCTGTAAAGCGCGACACTTCCGGTTCGCGGAGCGTATCCACGTCCGGCAGGCCGGCGTTGCATGCGCTCAGGCCAAGAAAGGCCAGCGCACAGAAAAGGGCGGTTCGTGACGTCATGCTCGGGCCTCTGGGGCTTTTGCCGCACCTTACCCCATCTTGCCCCCCGCGCAAAGCCTCGAGGACCGGGGGTTGGGACGCCGCAAAAGCGGCTGACAGCACACCGGCTGGCAAAACGGGCTGGCCAGACCTAAATGGCTTGGATATTGGAGTCAGCGCAACGTTACAAAGGAACATCCGAGCCATGGCAAAGATCACCTATATCGAGCATAACGGCACCCAGCACACGGTCGAGGTCGCCAACGGCCTGACCGTGATGGAAGGCGCCCGCGACAACAACATCCCGGGCATCGAGGCCGATTGCGGCGGCGCCTGCGCCTGTTCCACCTGCCATGTCTATATCCATCCCGACTGGGTCGAGAAGCTCCCCGCCAAGGACGACATGGAGGAAGATATGCTCGATTTCGCCTACGAGCCCGATCCGGCCCGCTCGCGCCTGACCTGCCAGTTGAAGGTCACCGATGCGCTGGATGGCCTTGTCGTGCAGATGCCCGAAAAGCAGATCTGATGCCGGGGGTGCTGCCAGCGCTTGCGGAGACCATTTTTTCCGCTGGCGTCGCACGCACCCCGGACAAGGCGCCGCGTCGACCGTTGCGCCTCTTGCACTCTGTGTCCCGCGGCGCGGCTCTGATGGCGTGCCTGTGGTTGGCCCCAGCCAGCGCCTGGACCTGCGAGGCGCGCTATCCCGAACGGGGTCTGCCGGGGCGCGGGGCCGAGACGGCCTTTGACAACCGTACCGCTTCGGGTCGGCACGAGGACTGGGCGGCGCGCGACGCGCAGCTTCGGTTGCATGCCGCCTATGCCGTAGAAACCGACGAATACGGCCATGGCGTATTGGGTCGGCTCAGGGATGCCAAGGCGCTGACCATCCATGTCTTTCGTCCGGGCGACCCCCGGATCACCTGCCCCGCTGAAACCACCCTGCCCGACGGCGCGGTGTTTGAGGATATCGCGCCGCATCTGGCCGATCTCGACGGAGACGGCCTGCCCGAGGTGATCGCGGTGCGCAGCACCGTCACCGATGGCGCAAGGCTCGAGGTCTATGACCGCCGCGCCCGCCTCTTGGCCGCGACACCCCCCATCGGCACCCGAAACCGCTGGCTGGCTGTGCTGGGCGCCGCCGATCTGGACGGCGACGGCTTCATGGAAATCGCCTATGTCGACCGCCCGCACCTGGCCAAGATCCTTCGCATCTGGCGCTACCGCGACGGTACCCTGACCGAGATCGCCGCCCTGCCCGGCCTGACCAATCACCGCATCGGCGAGGAATACATTTCCGGTGGCCTGCGCGACTGCGGCAGTGGCCCCGAAATCGTGCTGGCCAGCGCCGACTGGCGCCAGATCATCGCCCTGCGCCATGACGAGGACTGGCAAAGCCGGGCGCTTGGCCGCTTTTCAACTAACGCGATTGCTGCCGAGCTCGCCTGTAAGCCCCTCTAGCCACCCCTCACCCGGCAGATGGCACCACATGTTCGCCGCCAATATCGCCCAGCGACTGGAACAGGGCGGCGGTATTGCTGACCCCGAACTTCTTCAAGAGCCGCGCCCGGTGCACCTCGACCGTGCGATAACTCAGGTCCAGCTCGCGCGCGATCTCCTTGCTGGTCTTTCCCTCGCCCAACAGCGAATAGACCTCGCGTTCGCGCCGGCTCAGCGGCTGATAGCGGCGGATCTCGGAGAGGTCGGCAAAGGTCCAGACCGCGCGGGCCAGCGGTTCTTCGGGGGTAAAGGTCTGGCCGCGCACCCGACACCAGAACAACTCACCGTCGCGCCGCCGCATCACCCGCTCGTCCCAATAGAGATTGCCCTCGCCCAGATCCTTGTCGCCGCGATGCAGGATGTTCTGAAACTCCTCGTCCGAGGGGTAGAGGAACACGAAGAGCCGGTCCAGCAACTCCTCGCGCGCATAGCCGAACATGGAACAGAAGCGGTGATTGACCTCGCGGATCACCCGCGCTTCGGTCACCACGATCCCGACCGGCACCCAGTCAAAGGCCAGCCCGCGCAATTCGCGCGTGGCATAGGCGTTGTCCAACAGATCCTTGTCGACCGGTCCCGGCATGCCGTTCCTCCCTGACCCGATCATATCGCGCGACCAAGGCGAATGAAAACCTCTCTCCGGGCCGCACCGCTCCCTCTTCATTTCGCCTCCAATACTCCCGGGGGGCCGACAAAATTCGGCGAATTTTGTCGGCGGGGGCAGCGCCCCCTTGCCCGGTCAGAGTGCGCGCCAGCCGATATCGCGGCGATAGAACCCACCCGGCCAGTCGATCGCCTCGACCATGGCATAGGCCCGCTCGCGCGCCTCTTGCAGGCTGTCGCCCCGCGCCGTGACATTCAACACCCGGCCGCCGGTCGCGACGATCGCGCCCTCGCGTTCGGCGGTACCCGCATGGAAGACCATGTTGCGACTATCTTCGGGAAGCGCATCCAGGCCCCTGATCTCGCTGCCTTTCTCATAGGAACCAGGATAACCGTTGGCCGCCATTACAACGGTGATCGCGTGATCGTCGGCCCAGTTCACCCGCGCTTCGCCCAGACGGCCCTCGGCGGCGGCATGCATCAGGTCCATCGCCTGCGCGCCCAGCCGCAACATCAGCACCTGGCATTCCGGGTCGCCGAAGCGGACATTGTATTCCACCAGACGCGGCGCGCCGTCCTTGATCATCAGCCCGGCATAGAGCACGCCCTGAAACGGCATGCCGCGCCGCGCCATCTCGGCCATGGTGGGGCGCACGATCTCGTCCATCGCGCGCGCCTCGACCTCGGCGCTCAGCACCGGCGCCGGGGAATAGGCGCCCATGCCGCCGGTATTGGGGCCGGTATCGCCCTCGCCCACCCGCTTGTGGTCCTGCGCAGTACCAATGGACAGCACCTGTTCGCCGTCCACCAGCACGAAAAGCGAGGCCTCCTCGCCCTCCATGAATTCCTCGATCACCACCTCTGCCCCGGCGCCGCCAAAGGCGCCGCCCAGCATGTCGTCGATGGCCGCCAGCGCGGTCGCCTCGTCCATTGCCACGATCACACCCTTGCCAGCGGCCAGCCCGTCTGCCTTGATCACGATGGGCGCGCCCTGCGCCCGGATGTAATCCTTGGCAGGCCCTGCCTCGGTAAACCGCGCATAGCCTGCCGTGGGCGCTCCCGCCGCATCGCAGATCTCCTTGGTAAAGCTCTTCGAGGCCTCCAGCCGCGCCGCCGCCTCGGACGGGCCAAAGACCAGGAAACCGGCCTCGCGCAGCCGGTCGGCCACGCCCGCGGCCAAGGGCGCCTCGGGGCCCACGATGACAAAGTCGATGGCGTTCTCTTCGGCAAATGTCGCCACCAGCCCACCATTCATGATGTCGAGAACCGCGCATTCCGCGATCTGCGCGATCCCCGCATTGCCCGGCGCCACGATCAGCTTGTCGCATTTGGGGTTCTGCATCACCGCCCAGGCCAGCGCATGTTCGCGCCCGCCGCTGCCGAGAATGAGGATGTTCATGTGACGCGCTCCGATCTGCTTGGCCTTGGTTGTCCGGCGTTCTAAGCTGCGGCGACTCCTTTCTCAAGCCACCAGCGGAGCGCCCAATTGTCCGACCTCCTCGACGACCCCCAACCGGGCCAGAACATGCCCGAATTCACCGTCACCGAGATCTCGGGCGAGGTGAAGCGCACGCTTGAGGGCAGCTTTGGCCGCATCCGGGTGCGCGGCGAGGTCGGGCGCGTTTTCAAGGCCCGGTCGGGACACCTCTATTACGACATCAAGGACGACCGGAATGTGCTGGCCTGCACCACCTGGAAGGGTCAGGTCGCGAGCCTTTCGGTGGTGCCCGAAGAAGGGCTCGAAGTTGTCGTGACCGGCCGTCTGACCGCCTTTGGCGCCCAGTCGAAATACAACCTGAACGTCGACGAGGTGGCGGTCGCCGGTCAGGGCGCGCTGATGGCGCTGCTGGAAAAACGCAAGAAACAGCTTGAGGCCGAGGGGCTGTTCGCGCCCGAACGCAAGCGGCCGCTGCCCTATCTGCCGCAGATCATCGGGGTGATCACCTCGCCGCAGGGGGCGGTGATCCGCGACATCCTGCACCGGCTGCGCGACCGGTTTCCGCGCAAGGTGCTGATCTGGCCGGTGGCCGTGCAGGGCGCCAATTGCGCCCCCGAGGTGGCCCGCGCGATCGACGGGTTCAACCAGCTCACCCCGGGCGGCGCGCTGCCCCGGCCCGACCTCTTGATCGTGGCGCGCGGCGGTGGCTCGATCGAGGATCTGTGGGGTTTCAACGAGGAAATCGTCGCCCGCGCGGCAGCGGCCAGCCAGATCCCGCTGATCTCGGCGGTGGGGCACGAGACCGACACCACACTGATCGACTTCGTCTCGGACCGGCGCGCGCCCACTCCGACCGCCGCCGCCGAGATGGCCGTCCCCGTTCGCCTCGAACTGCTGGCCTGGACCGGCGAACAGGGCGCCCGCCTGTCGCGCGCGGCCTCTGACGCGGTGCAGAGGCGCGCCCAGCGCCTGCGCGACCTGTCGCGCGCGCTGCCCCGGCCCGACAGCCTGCTGGACACGCCGCGCCAACGGCTCGACCGCGCCGCCGAACGCCTACCCGCCGCCCTCACACAGGGGGTCCAGCGTCGCCGCCTGCGCCTGACCGAACTTTCAGCACCGCTGCGCCCCGCCAGCCTGCGCGCACTGGTCGCCGCCCGCCGCGACCGGCTCGCCCATTTGGGCTCGCGCCTGTCGCCGCACGCGCTGGACCGCGAGATCGTGGCACAGGGCGACCGGCTGACCCGTCTGTCGGACCGCCTGCACAACGCCCACACGAGCCGCGTCGACCGCCTGCGCCAGCAGCTGCAGGCCACCGACCGGCTACGCATCCAGCTCGGCTACAAGGCCACGCTCGCGCGCGGCTACGCCGTCATACGCGACGATCAGGGCGCGCTGCTGACCACCCGCGCAGAGGCGGCCAAGGCCGCAGCCCTCCAGATCGAATTCGCCGATGGCACGCTCGACGCCGGCGCCGCCCCCGCAAGAGCCGCCAGCAGACCGAAACAGACCCCGCCCGAACAGGGCTCGCTGTTCTGATGCTGACGATCTGGGGCCGCAAGACCTCCTCGAATGTGCAGGCGCTGATGTGGTGCGTGGGTGAACTCAACCTGCCCCATATCCGCCACGACGCCGGGCATCGCTATGGCGGGCTCGACACGCCGGAATTCGGCCGCCTCAATCCCAATCGCACCATCCCGGTACTTCAGGACGGCAGCAACCCACCAATCTGGGAAACCGGTGCGATCCTGCGCTATCTCGCCGCCCGCTATGGCAAGGACAGCTTCTGGCCCGCCGAGCCGCTTCGGAGGGCGCGGGTGGATCAATGGGCCGAATGGGCCAAGCTGAACGTGGCCCAGGCTTTCACCACGCCGGTCTTCTGGCGCGTGGTCCGCACCGCTCCCGAAGAGCGCGATCCCGACGCGATCAAACGGGCCGTGCGTGACCTCGAGGTAAAGCTCGCCCTCGCCGACACCCAGCTTTCGCGCCACACGCATATTGCCGGAGACGCTTTCACCCTGGCCGATATCCAGCTCGGACATATCCTCTATCGCTACTACGACATCGACATCGACCGCGCGCCGCTGCCACATCTGCAACTCTACTATCAACGCCTCGGCGCGCGTCCGGCCTTCCGCCAGCATGTGATGATCTCTTACGAAGAGCTTCGCGTGACCTGAGCCGCTTCATTTCGCCCGAAATACTCCGGGAGAATCGCCGCAGGCGATGGGGGCAGCGCCCCCAGCCCGGCCTCAGACCCCGACATCCGGCCCGTAACAGAGCATCTCTTCGCCGATCTCGTCGGCCTCGTAGAGTTCGGTCTGGGTCGGATCCCCCTCGAACTGCGCCACCAGCCCACCGCCGGTATCACGAAACACCCAGCATTGCGGATCGGACCTGTCCTCGTAAACGAAACAGATCTGTCCCGCCGCCTCGTACCAGATGCCTTCCTTGCAATCGCCGTCGAGAAACGACCAGATCACCCTGCGCCCGGAAAGATAGCGCTCCACACCATAGGCAGTGCCGTCAAAGCCATAGAACAGCGTCTTGCCCTGCGTATAGCGGTCGAACTCCTCCGCCGACATGACAGGCTGCGCCAGCACCGGTGGTGCCAGCATCGCGAGAATCAGGGCCAATCGCATCATGCGCTCAAGTTTGGCAGAAGCCGCCGCCGGGGGCTACTCACAGTTCTCTGTGACCTCGTGAACCCGCGGGTCCATCACCCGCCGCCAAAACGGCGGCACCGTTGCCAGAACCGCCATGATGGGCATCGCATAGGGCCATTGCGGCATCCCGGGGTCCAGCCGCAGCGCCGCGAAATCGCGGGCCGGGTACTGGTGGTGATCGGAATGGCGGGGCGCGTTCAGCATCATCGCCGAACTGTACCAATGCGGCGCATTCCAGGAATGGTGCGCGCGGGCGGGTTCGTATTTGCCATTGGCCAGCGTTTCGCGTCGAAGCCCGTAGTGCTGGATGTAATCGGCCAGCAGTAGCTGTATCTGCGCATAGCCCGCCAACAGCAGCAGCACCAGCACGCCGCGTCCGCCCGCCAACAGCCAGGCAGCCGCCAGCATCGCCGCCGCCCCTGCCAGATAGGCCCGGTAGGGGGTCGCGCCCCGGCCCTTCCTCAGCGCCCGCTCGGCCGCCAGCCCGGCGCGGAACGAACCGATCCAGGCGCGCGGCAAAAAGGCCCAGAACCCCTGCCCAAACCGCGCCGAGTTGGGGTCGCGCGGGGTCGCCACCCAAAGGTGATGCACCCGCATATGGGCCGAGGTGTGGTGACCGAACAGCAGGCTGACATAGATCGCCGCTCCCAGCCAGTGCTGCCAGCGGTCCCCCCGGTGGATCAGTTCATGCGCGTTCGAATTCGACACCTGCCCGAAACACAGCGCTACCGCCACACCCAGAGCCACCGCCTTCAAGCCGCTCAGCGCCCCCTGCGCCAGCGCCGGGATCGCCAGCGCCAAAAGCGCGAAATGCGCCCCCGCCAGCACCACCGGCAGGGCTTGCGCGCCCGCCCAGTCAGTCGCTGCCAGCGGTCGCACCGGCAGCTTGTCCATCACCGCCACATAGACGGTCATCCAGATCAGCGCCCCCCAGGCCCAGCCCCCCCCAAGCAGGCAGGCGGTGCCAAGCACCGCATAGGGCGACAGGCTGGCAAGGATATAACGATACATGCGGGCTCCCTCGGTATCGGTGCGTCTGCTTAACATCGCGTCACCCGCGCGAAAATCCCCTTGCTCGCCCGGTGCCGCCCACGTCAACTGGGCCCAAAGACCGGAGGACCCTGTGAGCCACACCCTGTTCTGGATCGCCGCCGCCTGTGCCCTGACCTATCTGGCGCTGACCGCCCGCCCCGCCAGCCTGATGCGCAGCGCGGTCAAGACCGCCTCGGTGGCGCTGCTGGCGCTGATGGTGCTGGTCGCGGGCGGCCCCATGCTGCTGGTGCTGGCGCTAGCCCTCTGCGCGCTGGGCGACTGGCTCCTGTCGCGCGAGACCGAGGCCACCTTCATGGCCGGTGTCGGCGCCTTTGCCGCGGGTCACCTGGTCTATGTTGCCCTGTTCCTGACCCATGCCACCAGCGAGACCGGGCGGCTTGCCGAAGAGTGGCCACTGGTGGCGGGCCTCGCGGTGCTGGGGCTGGTCATGGCCAGCCTGCTCGGCCCCCGCGCGGGCGACCTGCGGGCGCCGGTGCTGGCCTATATCCCGATCATTCTCGGCATGGGGCTGGCCGCACTGACCCTGCCGCAGGCGGGCATGCTGGCCTGGGTGCTGCCTGCGGCAGCCGCCTTCATCGCCTCTGACATGATCCTCGCGACCGAGAAATTCCTGCTGCCGCCCGGCCACCCGGCCCTGCGCCTGACCCCCTATCTGGTCTGGCCGCTCTATTGGGGCGCGCAGATGGGCTTTGCCCTTGCGCTCACCTGACCCTTTGCAACCGGCGCCAATCCGCATTAGGTGAGACAGGATCGCAAGCGGAGGGCCGGACATGGCGTTTTTCTCGAAACTCAAGGACCGTCTGTTCAAATCGTCCTCGAAGATCGAACAGGGGCTCGACGCGATTGTCGAGGATGGCGGGGTCGAGGAGACGGTTACCGCCGCTCAACCCGACCCGGTGATCCCCGAGCCCGACCCGGAACCGCAACCGGTGCCGGAACTGCCCGACACGCCCGAGATGCCGGAGCCGCAGCCGGTTGACCCCGCCCCGGCGCCGATGCCGCCCGAGGCGCCGCAGCCCATCGACCCGACCCCGCCCGCTGAAACCGGCACGGGCCGCGGCCTGCTGGGCCGCCTCTTCGCTCGCCCCGGCGGCGCAACCGTGATCCGCCGCACGCTGGACGACGACATGCTGGAACAGCTCGAAGAGCTGCTGATCGCCGCCGACATGGGCGTCGACACCGCCCTGCGCGTCACTGCCAACATGGCCGAGGGGCGGATCGGGCGCAAACTCTCGACGCAAGAGATCAAGGAACTGCTGGCGCAGGAAATCACCCGCATCATGGAACCGGTCGCACGCCCGATGCCGCTCTACCCCAGGCGCCCGCAAGTGGTGCTGGTGGTGGGCGTCAACGGCTCTGGCAAGACCACCACCATCGGCAAGCTTGCCAGCCAGTTCAAGGCGGCTGGCAAGAAGGTGGTGATCGCCGCCGGCGATACCTTCCGCGCTGCCGCCGTCGAACAGCTCCAGGTCTGGGGCGACCGCGCCGGCGTGCCGGTGCTGACCGCGCCCGAAGGCTCCGACCCCGCCTCGCTCGCCTTTGACGCCATGACCCGCGCCCAAGCCGACGGCGCCGACCTCCTGCTGATCGACACGGCGGGCCGCCTGCAAAACCGCGCCGACCTGATGGAGGAGCTGGCCAAGATCGTCCGCGTCATCCGCAAGAAGGACGACACCGCCCCCCACAACACGCTTCTGGTGCTCGACGCCACGACCGGCCAGAACGCGATCAGCCAGGTCGAGACCTTCCAGAAACTCGCCGATGTCTCGGGCCTGGTGATGACCAAGCTCGACGGCACCGCCAAGGGCGGCATCCTTGTCTCGCTTGCCGACCGCTTCGGCCTGCCGATCCACGCCATCGGGGTGGGCGAACAGATCGACGATCTGGCCCCTTTCGACCCTGAGGAGTTCGCCGCTGCGCTGACCGGGCTCGACACACAGGCATGACGCCCATCCCGCTTCATTTCGCCAGAAATACTCTCGGGGGGTCCGGGGGGCAGACAGCCCCCCGGCGCTGGCCCCGGAAAACTCCCCCGCGATCATGAGCACCTGGCTCGTCTCGCTCGAAGGTACCGCCGCCGGTCACGACCTTGCGCTGGGTCTCGCACTCATGGCGGCCTTCCTGCACGCGGTCTTTGGCGCGTTGCAAAAGGGCCGACACGATCCCTGGCTCAGCCGGGGCGCCATCGACGGCGCCTATGCGCTGATGGCCGCGCCCTTTGCTTTCTTCGTGGTCCCGTGGCCCGAGCCGCATATGTGGCCCATCTTCGCCACCGCCTGGCTGATCCATGTCTTCTACAAGCTGTTTCAGGCCATGGCCTATACCAAGGGCGCCTATACGGTGGTCTATCCGGTGGTGCGCGGCACCGGGCCACTCTTTACCGTGATCGGCGCCTATCTGCTCTTTGGCGAGACCTTCACCGGCCTGCAATGGCTGGGCGTCGGTGTCCTGCTGGCGGGTATCTTCGGGCTTGCCGTCTATAACATGATCTTTCTCGACACCGCGCGCGAGACGCTGATGCCCGCGCTGGGTCTGGCGGCGATCACCGGCCTCTTCGTGGCGCTCTACACCACCTATGACGCCTATGGCATCCGGGCCACCGCCGATCCGTTCACCTTTCTGGCCTGGTTCTTCTTCATCGACGGGCTGGTGTTTCCGGTCATCGCCGGGCTGCGCTGGCGATCGATGATCCACCGCCCCGCCCCCGGTCCCCTGATCCTGCGCGGCTTTGCCGGGGGCATTACCGCCTTTCTCTCCTTCGGCGCCATCATGCTGGCCACGCGGCTCGACAAGGTGGGCGAGGCCGCGGTGCTGCGCGAAACCTCGACCGTGTTTGCCGCGCTCATCGGCTGGCTGGTGCTGAAAGAGACGGTCGGACCGCGCCGGATCGCTCTGATGGGGTTGATCGCAGCGGGTGCGGTGATAGTTGAGTTCGGAGGCTGAAGGAATGGACAGGAACGGCATGGCGGCGGAAAAGGACATCAACCCGATCATCAAGCAGGTGCTGGAACTGGGCCCGACGGTGGCCTTTTTCCTGATCTACCTCAGGCTCAAGGAAAAGACCTTTCAGATCGCCGGCGCCGAATACTCGGGGTTCATCGTGGCAACACTGGTCTTCATCCCCATCCTGCTGGCGGCGATGGGGGTGCTCTGGGCCCTGACGGGCAAGCTCAGCCGGATGCAGATCTTCACCGCCTTCATGGTGATCTTCTTCGGCGGGCTTACGGCCTGGTTCAACGACGAGCGCTTCTTCAAGATGAAGACGACGCTGGTTTATGGCGTCTTCGCAGTCCTGTTGGGCATCGGGCTGATGCGGGGACGTTCCTATCTGGCCTATGTATTGGGTGACGTGCTGCCCATGCGCGACGAAGGCTGGATGATCCTGACCCGTCGGCTGTGCGGCGCGTTCACCGGACTGGCGGTGGCCAACGAGCTTGTCTGGCGCAACATGTCCACCGATCTCTGGGTCAAGATCGAGACCTTCGGCTTTCCGATCCTGCTGATGGGCTTCATCATGCTGCAATTCGGCCTGCTGCAGGCCCATATGATCGACCCCGACCAGGACCAGGGCTGATCCGCCGCGCCGCTTGAGTGTCGCTCATCCCCGGCTTAGGGTATTGACCTGAAGCCCGTGAAAGGTCCGCGACGCCATGATATCCCTGCCCGATACCGGCTTTCTGGCCGACGCCTCGCCAAGGCTGAAACAGATGCTGGCGGCCCAGGCCACCGAGATCGGGCTTGAGCGCGGCGCGGGGCTCTTCAAGCAGGGTGATCCGGGGGACGCGCTTTATGCCGTGCTGGCGGGTTCGATGGAAATATCGATCCTCTCGCTAGACGGGCGCAAGCTATCGCTCGATCTTGTCGGCCCCGGCGCTGTGTTCGGCGAGATCGCGCTGTTCGATCCCGGCCCGCGCACCGCGACGGTGACGGCGGTAGAACCGTCGCGGGTGCTCAGGGTGCTCAGCGCCGACGTGATGGCCGAGCTTCACCGGCATCCGGAACTGGCCATCGACATGGTGCGGCTGGCCGGACAGCGCATGCGCTGGATGGGCGGACAACTCAACGAACAGGTGTTTCTGCCTGTTCCGACCCGGCTGGCGCGCAAGCTGCTGCACCTGGCACCGCAACACGACGCGGGCGGGGCAACGGTGCGACTGTCGCAGGCGGAACTGGCAGAATATGTCGGCGCGACGCGCGAGGCGATTTCCAAGACCCTGGCCACCTGGAAGCGGTTGGGCGTGATCGATGTGGGGCGCGGGACACTTGCGATCCGCGACCCGAATGCTCTGCGGGCGCTGGCCGACCCCGATCAGATCTGACCCGCACCTGCGGCCTGGGAACCGTGGCCCCGGCACAGGATATTCATCGCTTGTGACATGGGTCACAGATCCGAATCGTCCCTGCCATCATACCTGTCCGTGGTTACCGTCCTGAGGTCGGGGAGCATCCCCAGTGTTCCGTCCCGTACTGACCTCCATTACCTCACTTGAGCCATGTGCCCCCGCACATGGCTCTTTTTCTCTGGCGCCTCAACCGACCGCGGGCGTGTCCTGACTGAACAGGTTGCGCCAGCCGCCCTCGCCATGCCGCCGCCAGATCGAGCTGACATACATCTCTTCGTCCGCCTTCCGCCCGACCCGGCGGTACCGTGCGCTATAGCTCAGCACCGCACAGCCCGGAGCCAGTTCCAGCACCCGTGCCCGCGACAGGGTGAACCGTGCAACCGTCGGACCATTGGCAAGTTGCCCCGCATGTGCGTCGCGCCCGGCAAAGCCGTCCGGATAAACCCCCAGAAAACCCGGATCGAGCGCCGCGATATCGGCCGCGGCATCACCCGCGACGAGCGCTTGCCAGACCCGGGTTTCACATTCCAGAAGCGTTTCGAGCAAATCTCCCATCACGTCCTCTCGCCAAATGAAAAGCGGCCGGGATAACCGGCCGCCTTTTTGTCGTTGTTCGCGCGTGTCACTGATCGAGGCTCAAGGCCACGAATCTCGGCTCACCACCGCGCCGCACCAGCAGTAGCAGCGACTTGCGGCCCGCCTCGCGCGCCTCGTCGATACGGGTTTCCAGATCGGCCAGCGTGGCCACTTTCTGCTGCCCCGCCTCGGTGATCACATCGCCCGTGCGCAATCCCTTTTCAAAGGCTTCCGACGCTTCGTCGACCGCGATGATTGCAAGCCCGGTCGCATCGTCGGCAAGGCCCAGCTCGGTTCGCATATCCGACGTCAGCACGCTGACCGTCAGGCCCAGGAACTCTTTCTTGCTGGCTTCCGGCTCGGACTGGCCGCCATCGTTCTCGTCCTCGGTTCCCGAACCGGCGCGCTCGGCATCCTCGCGACGGCCAAGGGTCACCAGCACGGTCTGGGTGCCACCGTCGCGGAACACCACCACACGCACCGATTTGCCGACCTCGCTTTCGCCCACCCGGCGCACCAGGTCGCGGGTGTCACGCACCTCGGCCCCATCAAAGCTCAGGATGACGTCACCGGCCTTGAGCCCGGCCTCCTTGGCGGGGCCGTCCGGCACATCGCTGATCAGCGCACCGCCGGTCTTTTCCAGCCCCATCGCCTCGGCCATGTCCTCGGTCACATCCTGGATACGTACGCCCAGCCAGCCGCGGCGGGTCTCGCCATATTCGCGCAGTTGGCCCACCACCTTGGTGACCACGTTCGAGGCCATCGAGAAACCGATGCCGATCGAGCCGCCATTGGGCGACAGGATCGCGGTGTTCACCCCGATCACCTCGCCATCCATGTTGAACAGCGGACCGCCGGAATTGCCCCGGTTGATCGCCGCGTCGGTCTGGATGTAATCGTCATAGCTGCCGCTGAGCGCCCGGTTGCGGGCCGACACGATTCCGGCCGAAACCGAGAAGCCCTGCCCCAGCGGATTGCCCATCGCCATCACCCAATCGCCCACGCGCGCGGTGTCGGAATTGCCGAACTTGACATATTTCAGCGGTCCGTCCGCCTCGACCTTCAACAGCGCGATATCGGTGTTCTCGTCGGTGCCCACCACCTTGGCCGGCAATTCGCGCGCCGGCTGGCCGTCGCCGGGAAAGAACTCGATCAGGATCTCGTCGGCCTTGGCGATCACATGGTTGTTGGTGACGATATAGCCATCCTCGGAGATCACGAAGCCCGAGCCCAGCGCCGAGCTGCGCCGGGGCCGGTCGCCACCGCCGTTGCGGTCCTGGAACTCGCGAAAGAAATCCTCGAAGGGCGAGCCTTCGGGCACGATTCCCTGCGGGCCGGTCGGGCCCTCGACCAGGGTCGAGGTGGTGATGTTGACCACCGCCGGGCTGACCTTGTCCGCCAGCGGCGCCAGGCTTTCCGGCCGGGCCTGGGCGATGAGGGTCTGGAGCAGCAGGAACAGCACGCTCAGTCCCGCCAGCCCCATCAACCGGGCGTTGGTGATCATCCTGCTATCCTGCGTCCGGGCGATACTGCGTGCCTGTGGCTGCACTGGGGGTCTCCTTGTCACCTACCTGCCGACCGGGGGCGCCGCCTTGTCCGGTCACTGTCTCGACAACAATGTAGTCAGTTTGCCCCCGCCCGCAACTCGGGATCGCGGGGAAATGAAAGGAGGCAGGCACCGAGCCAAGGAAAAAAGGTCAAAACCCGATCTGATAGGCACCCCAGACCAAAATCAGGCCAAACACCATGCTCAGCAGGCCGGTCTGCCGCCGCGCCGCCAATGGCAGGCTGCGCAGCATCTCGAGCAGCCTTTCCACCATGCCGGGCGCCAGCGCATAGACCGCCCCCTCGGCGATCAGCACCAGCCCGAGGGCAAGCAAAACCAACCCGATCATATGTTTACGCCAGAACGTGTCCGAACACACAAGCTGGAATAGCTTCCCCCGCCAGCCGGATCGGGCACAAATACCGCAAGCATTTCGATGCATCGAAGCGCCCACGCATCAGCGCTGGATTGGCCGCACCTCAGCGATGTCCCAGCGACTACCGTCCTTCGGGCGCGCTGTGCCAAAGCGGCGTTACAGCTGTCGATCAAGCGCATATCAGGTTCCTACATCCGGTTTTGCCGTATTTGAGGGCATTCATAGCCACGGATCAAGGTGACTGTCAGAAGAACGCGAAAAGGGCCGGCACAGAGGCCGGCCCTTTCGGTATCCGTCGATGCCGCTTGGGTTATTTCGCGGCGCCCGAGGGCGATTTCAGATAGTTGAAGAACTCCGAATCCGGGCTCATCACCATCGAGCTGTTGCCCCCTTGCAGCGCCTTTTCATAGGCCGAGAGCGAACGGTAGAATTCGAAGAACTCCGGGTCCTTGCCAAAGGCTTGAGCAAAGATGGCGTTTCTTTGCGCATCGGCCTCGCCTCGGACGATCTCGGCCTCGCGGCGCGCCTCGGAGACCAGCTCGACCACGGTCCGGTCGGCCTGCGCCCGGATCCGCTGCGCCGCCTCGTTACCGCGTGCCACCTCGTCGGCGGCTTCGCGTTCGCGCTCGGCCCGCATCCGGGCAAAGGTGGCGTTCAGGTTGGCTTCGGGCAGGTCGGTGCGTTTCAGGCGCACGTCGATCACCTCGAGCCCCAGATCGCGTGCCTCGGCGATGGCGCCGTTGCGGATGCGCAGCATCAGCGCGGCACGGTCGGAACTGAGGATGTCGTTCGAGCTGACCGAGCCGAGGATCTCGCGGGTCTTGGCGCGCAGGATCGAGTCCAGACGCGTCTCGGCGGTTGCGATACCACCGGCACCCACCGCCTGACGGAACTGCCGCACATCGGTGATGCGATAGCGGGCAAAGGCGTCGACCACCAGTCGGCGGTCATCCAGCGGGGTGACTTCCAGCGGGCCGACCTCGCGGCTCAGGATGCGGTCGTCATAGCGCACCACTTCCTGGATCAGCGGGATCTTGAAGGCCAGTCCCGGCTCTTCCTTGACGTCGATCACACGACCGAATTGCAGCACCAGCGCCTTTTCGCGTTCATCCACGATGAACAGCGACGACAGGCCCAGCGCGACCAGCACCACGACGATGGGCAGGAGAAAGGTCGATTTCCGCATCAGTTGTTCTCCTTGTCGCCGGATTTGCGCAGTTCGTTGAGCGGCAGATAGGGCACCACGCCCTGGCTGCCCGCCCCGTCACTGTCCAGGATCACTTTGTCGATATCGCCCAGCACCTGCTCCATCCGCTCCAGATAGAGACGCTTGCGGGTCACGTCGGGCGCCTTGGAATATTCTTCGAGCACCGCCGAGAAGCGGCTGGCCTCACCCTGGGCCTCGTTGACCACGCGGGCGCGATAGCCTTCGGCCTCTTCCAGCACCTGCGCCGCTTCACCGCGCGCACCGGCCAGAACCGTGTTGGCATAGGCATCGGCCTGCTTTTCCAGCCGGTCGCGTTCCTGACCCGCCGACTGCACCTCGCGGAAGGCATCCTTGACCGGCTCTGGCGGGTCGGCCCCGTCAAAGTTGACCCGGACGATGTTGATGCCCGAGTTATAGCTGTCCAGCGTCATCTGGATCAGCTCTTCGAGCCGCTCGGCGATGACCGCACGGTCCCGGTTGAGGATCGGCGCCAGTTCCGACTGCGCGATGATCTCGCGCATGGCCGATTCCGACACCGCCTGAATGGTCTGGCGCGGGTCGCGCAGGTTGAACAGGAAATTGGCCGGATCAGTGATGTTCCACACCACCTGGAAGTCGATATCAACGATGTTCTCGTCGCCAGTCAGCATCAGCCCGGCATCGCTGCCGCGCCCGCCCGAGCCGATGGTCTCGGTCTGTTCGACCTTGACCGGGATCACCTCAGCGGTGACCAGCGGCCAGGGCGCAAAGTTCAGACCCTCGGTGCCGATGCCGGAAAACTCGCCCAGAAACAGTTCCACCGACTGTTCTTCGGGTTTGACGGTATAGAAACTTGCCATACCCCAGAGACCGATCGCAACCACAAGGCCCAGACCCAGCGTGCCGCGGGTAAAGGCCGGGCCACCGCCACCGCCGGTGCCGCGACCGTTGCCGCCGCCCCGATTGCCGGTTCCGCCGCGCCCGCCCATCAGGACGCGCAGCTGTTCCTGGCCCTTCTTGACCAATTCGTCGATCTCGGGGATCTGCGGGCCATCACCTTCGGGCGGCCGCTGACCGCCATTGTTTCCCCTGTTTCCGCCGCCACCGGAAGAGCCTCCGCCCCCCCAGGGGCCACCTGAGTTGCCCGCCATCTGGTTTCCGTCTCCTTGTTGTTCACACGGCCGTGACCGGCCTGTTCCTTAACCTGAGCATTTCGCTCCGTAAATCAAGCGCTGCGGACCGGTTGCCGCAGGGTGACCAGTTCTTCGGCCATTACCGGGTGAACCGCAACCGTCCGGTCGAAGTCCTCTTTGGTGGCGCCCATCTTGACCGCGATGCCAGCCAGCTGGATCATCTCGCCCGCGCCGGGTGCCACGATATGACAGCCCAATACCTTGCGCGTGGCCTTGGATACGATCAGTTTCATCAGCACCCGCTGGCTGCGCCCGGCAAAGGCTGTCTGCATCGGCTTGAACGAGGTCGCATAGATCTCGACCGGCTCCTGCGCCGCGGCGTCTTCCTCGCTCAGCCCCACGGTGCCCATCTCGGGCTGGGTAAAGATCGCGGTCGGGATCAACTCGTGATCGACCGGGGTCGGCTTGCCCCGGAACACGGTGTCGACAAAGGCCATGCCCTCGCGGATCGCAACCGGCGTCAGGTTGACCCGGTCGGTCACATCGCCAATGGCAAAGATCGAAGGCACCGCCGTCTGGCTGTAGTCGTCCACCACGATCTGACCCTTGCGGCCCAGCTCGACTCCCAACCCCTCAAGCCCCAGATCGTCGGCATTGGGCACCCGGCCGGTGGCGAACATCACCTGGTCAAAGAGTTCCTCGTCGCCATTGGTGGCCTTGACCCGGATCCGGTCGCCCTCGCGTTCCATCTCCAGCACATTGGTGCCCAGGTGCAGCCTGATGCCGTTCTGGCACATCTCCTCGCTGACCAGCCCGCGCGCCTCGTCATCGAAACCACGCAGGATCTGGGCGCCGCGATAATACTGGGTCACCTCGACGCCCATACCATTCATGATGCCCGCAAATTCGCAGGCGATGTAACCACCGCCCACGATCAGCATCCGCTCGGGCAGCTTCTCCAGATGGAAAATCTCGTTCGAGGTGATGCCCAGCTCGGCGCCCTTGATCTCGGGCTTGACCGGACGGCCGCCGGTAGCGATCAGGATATGTTTCGCGCTCTTGCGGGTGCCGTCGGACAGTTCGACCGTATGGGCATCGACCAGCCGCGCGCGGGTGTCGAAGGTCTCGACCCCGTTGTTCTTGAGGATGTTGCGATAGACGCCTTCCAGCCGGTCCAGCTCTTTGTACAGCTTGGTGCGAAACACGTCCCAGTCGAACGCGCCCGGCTGGATGTCCCAGCCATAGGCCTGCGCGTCCTCGACCATGCCGGCATATTCGCTGGCGAACACCATCAGCTTTTTCGGCACGCAGCCCCGGATCACGCAGGTGCCGCCATAGCGGTCCTCTTCGGCCAGTGCCACCTTGGCCCCGGTCTCGCCCGCCGCAACGCGCGCCGCGCGCACGCCGCCCGAACCGCCGCCGATGACAAAAAGGTCGTAGTCAAAACTCATCTGTTCGCCTCGTAGTCCCGCCGCTGCCCAGCCGGGCGGCGGCCTTTTGATCCTGTGCCGGCCGGTCGGCCCTGCGTGAGCTGTTCACATATGGCCGGCCCTGCCGAAAACAACGCCGATCACGCCCGCGTGAGCGCCCGCTCAATCCGCCAGATCGGTAAAAAGGTTGTCGCTTTCGACAAAATCCAGCCGGTCATGTTCCACCGTGCCCTGGTTGATGTCGCGGATTTCCACCCGCCCGTCACCATGGCCCACCACGACCGTGTCACAAATGTCGATGAACAGGCCATTTTCCACCACGCCGGGGATCTGGTTCAGCACCAGCGCCACCTGACGGGCATTGCCGATCCGTTGCAGGTGCAGGTCCAGGATATGGTTGCCCTCGTCGGTGATGAACGGTGTGTCGCCGTTCATCCGCAAGGTCGCCGTCCGCCCCAGCACGTCCATCGAGATCAGCGTCTCCTCCAAAAGCGCCTGGGTGGTCTGCCAGCCAAAGGGGATCACCTCGACCGGCAGGGGAAAGGCGCCCAGACGGCCCACTTCCTTGCCGACATCGGCAATCACCACCATCTGGTCCGAGGCTGTCGCCACGATCTTTTCGTGGAGCAGCGCGCCGCCGCCGCCCTTGATCAGGTTCAGATCGCCATCGAATTCGTCGGCTCCGTCGATGGTGATATCAAGCCAGCGCGCCTCGTCCAGCGTGATGATCTCGATCCCCACCTCGCGCGCCAGCTGCGCGGTGCGGGTCGAGGTCGGAACGCCGCGCATCTTCAACCCTTCCTTGCGCACCATCTCGCCCAGGCAGCGCACCAGCCAGGCGGCTGTGGACCCTGTCCCGAGGCCGACCCTCATACCATCCTCGACCAGATCCGCCGCCCGCTTGGCGGCAACGAATTTCGCCTTGTCGATGGGCGAGAGTTCTCCGGTCATGGCAGTATCCCCTGTCGATGATTGCCAGCGTTATACGCAACGCCCCGCCCAACTGCGAGACCAAATCCGGCCGTCAGCCCCAGACCCGCCCCTCAGCCCCGTTGCATATTGCCGATCACCCGGCGCATCAGTGCGATGAATGTCGCGCGCTCTGCCGCGTCCAGACCCGACAGCGCCTGCGCATTCTGCGCCCCTGCCGCCGTTTTGGCCTCTGCCTCAAGCGCGCGGGCGCGGTCGGTCAGATGGATCAGCCGGGCGCGGCGGTCCTCCTCGGACGGCAAGCGCCGGATCAGCCCGTCCCGCTCCATCCGCTTGAGCGTATTGGCCATGGTCGCCTGCTCCACATCCAGCGCCGCCGTCAGGTCGGCCTGGGTACGCCCGTCGCTGTGCCACAGTTCCAACAGCACCATGAACTGTGCCGGGGCGAGCCCCAGCGGCTGGATGCGCCGCGCCAGCCCCGCCGCAAAGAGCCGCGCCATGTGATTGGCCAGATACCCGGCCGAATTGTGTTGAAACTGATCCATCCCTGCGACCTACCTCTTGCATAGCGTGCTATGCAACATTATTTACATAGCACGCTATTTAATTGGAGACCCAGGATGAAACTCAAACTGCACGCGCTCAGCGGTGCCATCGCCCTGCTCACCATCGCGTGTTTCTGGAGCTCGACCGCGCTGGTCGAGCTATTCGGAACCCATGCCCAGATCGCGCAGGTCAAGACGGCGATCCTTTACGGCATGGCGCTGCTGATCCCGGCCATGGCCACAGCTGGCGCCACCGGCGCGGCCTTGGGCAAGGGCTGGCGCCTGCCCGAGGTTGCTGCCAAATCGCGGCGGATGAAGCTGATCGCCGCCAACGGGTTGCTGGTCCTGCTGCCCAGCGCCGTGTTCCTCGCCCTCCGCGCCAATGCGGGCCAGTTCGACACGCTCTTCTATTTCGTGCAGGCGCTGGAGCTGCTGGCGGGGGCCACCAACATCACCCTGCTGACGCTGAACCTGCGCGCAGGTCTGGCCTTGCGCCGCCGCCGCGCAGGGTGACTCCGAACAGGGCAAGGCCCTGCCGGGCCCGGCCGATTTTTGGGCGCTTCGCTGAATGTGCTATGGTCGCGGCAGGAGGAGCAATCGCATGCTGCAATTCGACGAAGACACCGCCCGCGTTCTGGAGGATGCTTATCAGGGCGCCGATGTCACCCGCCGCCGCTGCGCCAGTTTCGATGCGCTGTCACCATCGCCGGGAGATCGATTGCTGGATCTGGGCTGTGGCAACGGCCTCTTGACACTCGACCTGTCCCGCGCGGTGGGCGACACCGGTCATGTGCTGGGTCTTGATCCCAGCCCCGACATGCTCGATCTCGCGCGCGCCCGCTGCACGGATCGCGGCAATGTCACCTTCCTGGAGGGCCACGCCGAGGCGCTGCCCTGCGATGAAAACAGCCTCGACGGCGCGGTCTCGCTGCAAGTGTTCGAATACTTCCACGACATGCGCCCACCGCTGGCCGAACTCTTTCGCGCCCTGAAGCCCGGTGGCCGGCTGGTGATCGGCGACATGCATTTCGACACGCTCACCTGGCACAGCGACCAGCCCGAGCGCATGGCCGAGATGTGCCGCATCTGGGACCGCCACCTCGCTTGCCGCGATGTGCCCGCGCGGCTGCCTGCGCTGCTGGCCGAGGGCGGGTTTCGCGCGGTCAGCACGACACCGCTTGCCTTTTGCGACACGCAGCTGCGACCCGATGGGCTGGCCGCGACGATGATCCGCCTGATGACCGCCTATGCCATCCAGACAGACGCAATGCCCGAACCCGAGGCGCGATCCTGGGCACAGGAGCAGCAGGAGCTGGCGCGCGCAGGTCGGTTCTTCTTTTCCCTGACCCATTTCGTCTGTCACGCGCGGAAACCGTGACTCGCGGCGAGCTTACGCGTTTCCGATGGGAAACGTCGCAATCGGTGAATGCAGAATCGCCCGTGCATCTTATATCGGGGGCATGACCGCACCCTATCGCCTGCATTACGCCCCCGACAACGCCTCGCTGGTGATCCGGCTGGCGCTGGAGGATATGGGTCTGCCCTATGAAACCATGCTGGTGGACCGCACCAGCCGGGCGCAGGACAGCGCCGCCTATCGCGCGCTCAACCCCGCCGGGCTGATCCCGGTGCTGGAAACCCCGCAGGGTCCGATCTTTGAAACCGCCGCCATCCTGCTCTGGCTTGCCGATACGCATGGCCAACTTGCCCCGGCCCCCGCCGATCCGGCGCGCGGCGCCTTCCTGAAATGGCTGTTCTTCGCCTCGAACACGCTGCATGCGGATATGCGGATGTTGTTCTATCCCGACAAATACATCGCCGAGGCTCAGGTCGAGACGCTGCGCACGGGCCTGCGCCCGCGCCTGCGCGCCCATCTGGCCCTGCTCGATGCCGTGGCGGCAGGGGCGCCGGACTGGCTGTCGCCCGCCACCCCGTCCATCCTGAGCTGGTATCTCGCCTGCCTGATGCGCTGGCTGGCGCTCTATCCGCAGGACAGCGACCGCTCCTGGTTCGCCGCCACCGACACGCCGCATCTGCACCGCATCCTCGCAGCGCTGGAAACCCGCCCCGCCACCCGTGCCACTCAAGTGGCCGAGGGGCTGGGCGACACCCCGTTCACCGCCCCTCATCACGCAAACCCGCCAGAAGGTTCGGCTACCTGATATGTTCCTCTCCGTCTTCGACATGTTCAAAGTGGGCATCGGCCCGTCCTCGTCGCACACAATGGGGCCGATGGTGGCCGCCGCGCGTTTCCTCGACATGATGCGCGCCTCACCCTTCGAGTTTCATGGGGTCAAGGGCTCGCTGCATGGCTCGCTGGCCTTTACCGGCGTTGGCCATGCCACCGACCGCGCCACCATCCTTGGCCTCGCGGGCTTTGTCCCCGACAGCTATGACAACGACAAGGCAGAGGAAGCGCTGGCCGCGATCCACGCGACACATACAGTGACGCCCGAGGGGCTGCCGGAGCTGGCCTTCGACCCCAAGCGCGACCTGGTCTTCGACTATGACCACACCCTGCCCGGCCATGCCAACGGCATGATCCTGATGGCCACCGACGCGCAGGGCGACGTGATCCTGCGGCAGGTGTTCTATTCCGTCGGCGGCGGCTTTGTCCTGACCGAAGAGGAACTGGCCCAGGGCAAGGACAGCAATGACGGCCCGCCGGTCCCCTACCCGTTCAAATCCGCCGCCGAGATGCTGGAGATGGCCGCCGCATCGGGCAAGTCCATCGCCCAGATGAAACGCGCCAACGAGATCGCGCGTGGCTGCGAGGTCTCTTTTGCCAGGGGCACGGCGCGGCTCTGGGAAGTGATGAACAACTGTATCGAACGCGGACTGGCCACCGATGGCATCCTGCCCGGTGGCCTCAATGTGCGCCGCCGCGCCAAGGGGATCCATGACGCGCTGGTGGCCGAGCGCGGCATGAACCTGAACGCGCCGCACACGATCAACGACTGGATGAGCGTCTATGCCATGGCGGTGAACGAGGAAAACGCCGCTGGCGGCCAGGTTGTGACCGCCCCCACCAACGGCGCGGCGGGCACCCTGCCCGCGGTGCTGCGCTACTACCTCGACCACGTGCCGGGCGCGGCGCCCAGCCATGTCGAGGATTTCCTGCTGACCGCCGCCGCCATCGGCGGGCTGGTCAAGTACAATGCCTCGATCTCGGGCGCCGAAGCGGGATGTCAGGCCGAGGTCGGCAGCGCCGCCGCCATGGCGGCGGCAGGCCTCTGCGCGGTGATGGGCGGCACGCCCGAACAGGTGGAAAACGCCGCCGAAATCGCGCTGGAACATCACCTCGGCATGACCTGCGATCCGGTCAAGGGTCTGGTTCAGGTGCCCTGTATCGAACGCAACGGTCTGGCCGCGATCAAGGCGGTCTCGGCAGCTTCGCTGGCCTTGCGCGGCGACGGCAAGCATTTCGTGCCGCTGGATGCGGTGATCGAGACCATGCGCCAGACCGGTGCCGACATGCACGAGAAATACAAGGAGACCTCGCTGGGCGGGCTCGCAGTCAATGTTCCGAACTGCTGAGGCGGGCGCCATTTTCTGACACAGAAAATGGCCCAGAAAATCCGCGATTTTCTGTCCCGGAATTTTGCAAAAATTCCGCTTCTTGTGAGCGACGTTACGCTTGTATCACCCTGAACGGGAAACTAGCGTCGCACAATGACCGCCGACCGCCCCCTTCTGGGCATCGTCCTGATGCTCGGTTTCTGTGTGCTCGCCCCGATGGGCGACGCGCTGGCCAAGCTGCTGGGCGGTACCATGCCCACCATGCAGCTCTTGCTGGTGCGCTTTGCCATTCAGGCCGTGGTCCTGATCCCGCTGGTCCAGGCCACCGGGCGTCCCTGGCAATTACGCGGGCGGCTGTTGCGCCTGACCGCCCTGCGCACCGCGCTGCACATCACCGGCATCTGGGCGATGTTCACCGCCTTGCGCTATCTGCCGCTGGCCGATGCCATCGCCATCGCCTTTGTCATGCCCTTCATCATGCTGCTGCTGGGCAAGTACGTTCTGGGCGAAGAGGTTGGCCCCCGCCGCCTTGGCGCCTGTATCGTTGGCTTTGTCGGCACGCTTCTTGTGATCCAGCCCAGCTTTGCCGAGGTCGGCCTGCCCGCCCTTCTGCCGCTGCTGGTGGCGGTGGTCTTTGCCCTCTTCATGCTGGTTACAAGGCAACTGGCCAAGGATACCGACCCGATCGCGCTTCAGGCGGTCTCGGGCGTCATGGCGAGCCTGGTGCTGGCTCCGGTCCTGCTGCTCGGCCACCTCTCAGGAGTCGAGGCGCTTACCTTTGTCGCACCCTCAGGAGAAACGATCTGGCTGCTCCTCTCCATCGGCCTGCTCGGCACCGCAGCGCATCTGTTGATGACCTGGTCGCTGCGCTATGCGCCTTCGGCGACGTTGGCGCCGATGCAATATCTGGAGATCCCCGTCGCCACCGCCATCGGCTGGCTGATCTTCCGCGACCTGCCCAACGGGCTGGCGGCATTGGGCATTCTGATCACAATGGCGGCTGGCCTCTACGTCATCCTCCGCGAGCAGGCCACCGCCCGCAGCGCGGCGACAGGAACCAGCGGATAACCCCGTCCAGCGCCCCGCGCGGCACGATCGCCAGCAAGCCCGGCCCGTCTGACTCGATCTGCACCGGCCCGGTCGCCCGGTTCGAGGTGCCGATCTGACCGTCGGGTGCCATCACGAACCCGTCGAGCGGCCAGAACAGCCCCTCGGACCGCGCCGTCACCGGCACCAGCGGGAACAATGACACGACATCGCCCGGCACCAGATCCAGCTCCAGCCGGGGCGGCAGGTGAAAGACCGCCTCGGACGCGCCGAGCAGCACGCAAGGACGATCCGCATGTCGCACCATCGCATTGAATGTGGCCAGCTGATGATCCACCCGTGCACCCAGAAATCCGACCCCCAGCACAAGTGGCGCCGAGATATGGCGCAGAGCCTTGTCGAAATCGGTGCTGTCCTGCTCGGAAATCGAATGAAGCCGCTCGTCAGGGATGCGGACGCGGTGCAATGCCGGCAGGCTATCCATATCCCCGATGACAGCATCGGGCATCCGCCCTTGCGCCAGCGCCACCAGCGCGCCACTATCGGCGGCGACCAGTGTTCTGGCGCGCTCTAGCGCCAACTCCAGGTCCTCCGGACCAATATCCCCGCCCCCAACAAGGGTAACCGGTTCCGATTTCTCAACAATCGCGGTATTCATGGCTGGATTGTCGCCCCCTCAGGAAACAGGACATATTGTAGTCACAAAATGATACGCTCATTTGCACAGAATCGGGCCGAAATTGACGCCCAAGGGATGGTAAACGCTTAGGCACAACTATGTAGAGGACGAGCATCCCATGGTACAGAACAACAAGGTCTTGACCGTCTCGTATGGGACATTCTCCTGTACGCTCGAAGGGTTCGACGATTCTTTCGACACGATGAAAGCCATTGCCGAGTACTTCCGGGATCTCGCTGCCGACGACCGCTATTTCGGCGCTGAACCGCCGCAGCCGGATGCCGATATGCTTGCCCGGATCGCCGAGCGCGAGATCGCCCGTCAGGTCGAAGCGCGGCGGGATGAAAAGGGGATCGTGCTGCGCGCCGGAGCCCCCGCTGCACTGGTGTCCGCTTCGGTTTCAGAGCCGGTTCCCGCAGACCCTGCTCCGGCCACCTCCTTGACGGAGGCCCCCGCGGCCGAGGTCGCCCCGGCCCAACCTGAGGTCACAGCGCCGAAAGTAGCAGAAATGCAGCCCGAACCGTTCGGCGAAGCGCAGGTCGAAGAGGCAACCGAAGAGACCTCGGCTGAGGCGCCGTTGGTAGACCAAACCGCCGAAGCCGAAATCGACGAGGGAATGGTGGAGGACACGGACGAAGATGACAGCGAAGCAATGCTCGCCAACATCTCCGCACAGTTCGAAGACCTGGCCAAGGATGAAGAGGACAGTTGGGACGACGCCGAAATTAATACCTTGGCCGAGGCTGAACCGGTTGACAGCGCCCCTGAAACGCCGGCAGCCCCCGACTCCATCGCTGCCAAGCTGCAACGCATCCGGGCCGTAGTGTCTCGGAATGAACAGGGCAGCCCTGCACAGACGCCCTATACCGAGGACGAACATGCCAGCAACCTAGCCGAACTCGATACGCTCGAGGCAGAGGTCGCACCACTCGAACAGGTCGACAGCGGACTTGCCGCGCGTTTCGTCTCGGACATGGATGAGCCCGACGAAGAAGCGGCCGAAGAGGCGATTGCCGACGAGACGTCACAGACGGTCGAAGACATCCATCCGCGTGTTGCTGTCCGCGTCACCAAGATCAAGCGCAGCGAAATCGAGATAGCGGAAGAAGAGGCCGACCTCCCGATGACCGGCTCGCTTTCTCCGGAAGACGAGGACGATCTGCTGCGCGAGCTGGCCGCGGTCGAGGCGGAATACCTTGCCGAGCGCAACTCGGATCAGGCTTACGACGACGAAGAGGACGATGAGATCGACCTGCTCAACCTCGACGAAGAAGACGAAGACACCTCGGACGTCGACGGTTCGCTCTTTAGCGAATTCGATGAGGTTGATGACAACGACACCGAAGAGGACACCGCCTTTCCGAACGAGGCTGCCATCTCCGGTGGCAACGACGATATTTCCCGACTGTTGGCTGCAGCAGACGAGAAACTGGACGACCCGGATCTGTCCCACACCCGCGAAACCTATTCGCGGATGCGGGCAGCAGTTGCCGCGACCCGGGCCGAGCGGTCAGCGGGCGGCACGATGGGCACCCATTCCAATGACGACGAGTACCGTTCCGATCTGTCCGAGGTGGTGCGCCCGCGTCGTCCGGTTACCAGCGGGAACACACCGCGCGCTCAGGTCGCAGACCGACCCGCTCCGCTGAAACTGGTGGCCGAGCAGCGCATCGATACCAAGCGCGCCGCAACAAGTGGCCCAGTCCGCCCGCGCCGGGTGGCTAACCTTGTGCCGGGCGAACGCGCTGCCGAAGCCATCGAAGGCGGCTTTGCCAAGTATGTCGCGGAGACCGGCGCCAGCGGCCTGCACGAGTTGCTGGAGGCGGCGGCCTCGTACCTGTCTTTTGTCGAGGGTCACGACCAGTTCTCTCGCCCGCAACTGATGAACAAAGTACGACAGCTTGACGATCAGGAATTCAATCGCGAGGACGGGCTGCGCTCATTCGGGCAACTTCTGCGCGAGGGCAAGCTGAAAAAGACCGCCAGCGGTCAATTCACTGCCTCGGGTCAGATCGGGTTCCGCCCCGATAACCGAGCTGCGGGCTGACCCGCTAAATAGCTCAAAAGCGCAAAACGGCACCCCGATATCGCGGTGCCGTTTTGCACTTCAAGGGCCTTGCCTCACTCATCCACGTCATCGACATCGGATTGCCCGGCCAAGTGTCGCCGTACATGGCTCCAGCTCAGGCCAACCCCCAACACAACCGACAAAGCAAAGATACCAAGCCATACATTCACAGTTGTATTATCGAGATGCAGCAGGCCGAAATCGAAAAGGACCCAGAGCAACGAGGCGATGACCGACAACACCAGTGCCATACCGAACGGGCCGATCGAGCGCAGGGTCGCACGCAAGTAGATGATATAGCCAATCGTCAGAAGTAGCCCCATGAATACGGCCACAGACAGATGGGTCTGGTAGTTCCAGTATGCCCATCTGACATAGTTAATCTCCGTCGGGTTGTAGGTCAGCGCCAACAACCCGAAGGCAAACATCCATCGCAGGAAAACGCCCATGTCCCGAACCGCCTGTTCTTTTTTTTGCCGCTAGGAATCGCCCATATAGACGAATCTGTCCAGTGATTCAGATCACATGCGGCGAAAATGCGGTTTCCCTGCCGCGCGCGCACCGGTATATGGGCGCGGGTTTGTAACACCAGCAAAGGACCAGATATGGCCAACGTCGTCGTTGTCGGCGCCCAATGGGGCGACGAGGGTAAGGGCAAGATCGTGGATTGGCTCAGCGAGCGTGCCGATGTGATCGCGCGCTTTCAGGGCGGCCACAATGCCGGCCATACGCTGGTGATCGACAGCAAGGTCTACAAGCTGCACGCGCTGCCCTCGGGCGTGGTGCGCGGCGGCAAGCTGAGCGTGATCGGCAATGGCGTGGTGCTGGACCCCTGGCACCTGATGGGCGAGATCGAGACCGTGCGGGCGCAGGGTGTCGAGATCACCCCCGAGACGCTGATGATCGCCGAGAACACGCCGCTGATCCTGCCCTTTCACGGCGAACTTGACAGGGCCCGTGAAGAGGCGGCCAGCAAGGGAACCAAGATCGGTACCACGGGCCGCGGCATCGGCCCGGCTTACGAGGACAAGGTGGGCCGCCGCGCCATCCGCGTTGCCGATCTGGCAGACGAGGCCACACTGGTCGCCCGTGTCGACCGCGCATTGCAGCACCACAATCCCCTGCGCAAGGGGCTGGGTGTCGAGCCGGTCGATCGCGACGCGCTGATCGCGCAGCTGAAAGAGATCGCGCCGCGCATCCTGCCCTTTGCCGCACCGGTCTGGAAAGTGCTCAACGAGAAGCGCAAGGCGGGCAAGCGCATCCTGTTCGAAGGCGCCCAGGGCGCGCTTCTGGATATCGATTTTGGCACTTACCCCTTTGTCACCTCGTCGAACGTGATTGCCGGGCAATCGGCCACCGGGGTGGGCATCGGCCCGAACTCGATCGACTTCGTTCTGGGCATCGTCAAGGCCTATACCACCCGCGTCGGCGAAGGCCCCTTCCCCACCGAACTGCACGACGCCGATGGCGAACGGCTTGGCACGCGCGGCCATGAGTTTGGCACCACGACCGGGCGCAAGCGGCGCTGCGGCTGGTTCGACGCGGCGCTGTTGCGCCAGACCTGCGCCACCAGCGGTATCAACGGCATCGCGCTGACCAAGCTTGACGTGCTGGACGGGTTCGAGACGTTGAAAATCTGCGTCGGCTACGATCTGGACGGTACCCGGCTCGATTACCTGCCCACCGCCGCCGACCAACAGGCGCGCTGCACGCCCATCTACGAGGAAATGCCCGGCTGGTCGGAATCGACCGAGGGCGCGCGCAGCTGGGCCGACCTGCCCGCCAATGCGATCAAATATGTCCGCCGTGTCGAGGAACTGATCGACTGCCCGGTCGCCATGCTCTCGACCAGCCCGGAGCGGGAGGACACCATCCTGGTGACCGACCCGTTCGCCGACTGATGGCGCTGTCGCACAAGGCCCGCCGCCGCTGGTCGCTGGTCGTCCTGCTGGTGGCGCTGCCGCTTTACATCGTGGTGGCGGTCACCCTGACGGATTGGCTACGCGCCCGGTTCGACGGGTTGCCTGTGCTGGTCGAACTGGTGATTTTCGTCGGCCTCGGGATCCTCTGGATCCTGCCGTTCAAGGCCGTGTTTCGCGGGGTCGGTCAGGCCGACCCCGACGACAGGGGCTGATCACTCGGCCAGCCGCACCGGCTGGCCATGTGGCGTTGTCAGATAGGCACGCTCCCAGGCCGCGCGCATTTCGGCGCGTTCCTCGGGGGCGGCCTCGCCTGCCTCACTCAGAAGCCTCTCCAACGTCTCCAGCCACGCGTTGAAGTAATCCTCGCCCCCGCCCAGGTCGCGCGACAGCCCGTGCCGTTTCAACGTGGCGGAAAACCGGTCCACCCACTCGGCCCAGGTGAACCGCCCCGCCTCGTTCAGATGCACCGTCAGGGCAAAGACCTGCGCATGCCAGGGCTCGGCAAAGACCGGCTCGGGGGCCGCGATATCGGGGCACTCGCTCATGCCGGCTCCAGATAGCTCTGCCAGAGGTCCAGCACCACCTCATCCCCCGGCGCCTCGGGGTCGGCCCACAGCTCCGAGGCCGGAAAGGCCACCGCATAAAGCGGCTCGGGGGCCTCGCCCAGCCGGTGCGCATTGCTGTCGGGCAATACATGGCTGCCGTGTTTCAGCACGATCCGCCCGCGCGCACCCGCCGCATAGGTGGGAAGCCGGGTATGGCCGCCATCGACCAGCCGGTTCGCCGCCGGGCGCAGGGTGCGCACTGCCTGCCCCACCTCGAACCGCGCCGCCACGTTCGACGGGCGGTCCGCCGGACCGCCGCGCGCCAGCACGCCCGCGACCGCCTCGGCCTTCATCGCGCGTTCGGCCAGCGGGTGAGCCCCCGCCGCGCCGTCTCCACGCAGGTCTTCCTCGGTCAGCACTCCGGTCTCGACCAGCAGATCGGCCAGCGCCGCGATCCACTTCTCGAAATAGCTGAAACGGCCATAATCCGCCGGTGACAGCCGCTCGCGCGCATGGCGCGAGACGTCTATGTTCCACTGTCCCAGCGCCCCCGCCGCCAAGGTCAGCGCCAAGGCCCGCGCCTGCCAGTCGCCCAAGCGCGGGATGCCGTCACCCTCGGGCGTGATAGCCCCATCGCCGAACCGCCCGCCCATGTCATGCACCCGCGTCATGCGGGCACCCGCGCCAGCCCGGTGCCGATCATGCTGTCGCGCGTCACCAGTTCGGCCAGCGCCTCCTCGTCCAGTCCCTCGCTCCCCTCGGGCCGCATCGGCAGCACCAGATAGCGGATCTCGGCCGTCGAATCCCACACGCGTACCGCGGTCCCCTCGGGCAGGCTCACCCCGAACTCGGCCAGCACCTTGCGTGGCTCGCGCACGGCGCGCGCGCGATAGGCGTCGGATTTGTACCAGCCCGGCGGAATGCCCAACAGCGGCCAAGGATAGCAACTGCACAGGGTGCAGACGACCATGTTATGGGTCTCGGGCGTGTTCTCGACCACGACCATGTGTTCACCCTGCCTCCCGTAATATCCCAGCTCGGTCAACAGCGGCATGGCATCGGCCAACAGCGCCGTCTTGAACGCCGGATCGGCCCAGGCCCGCGCCACCACACGCGCCCCGTTCTGCGGGCCGATGCGATTCTGATAGGTGTCGATGATCTCGTCCAGCGCGGCCGGATCGATCAGCCCCTTGCGGGTCAGGATCGTCTCCAACGCCTTGACGCGCAGCGCCGGGTCCGGGGGAAGAAGGGAATGCGGGTGGTCGTGATGGTCATGTGGCATGGCGCAAAGACTGCCGCGACGCCCCATCCCTGTCCAGCCTCTTTGATGTGATCGGCCGCTTAACCGCAGGTGATCCAAACTCGCGACTTGCCCCTGCGGGCAAACTTGCATAGATACCACGCGGTACACGCCACCGGCCGCAGGAATACCATGGAAAACGTCGTCCTCATCATTCACCTTCTCCTGGCTCTGGGCCTGATCGCCGTCGTCCTGATGCAGCGGTCCGAAGGTGGCGGCCTGGGCATGGGTGGCGGCGGCGGCGGCGTGATGACCGGCCGGGCGGCCGCAACCGCGCTCAGCAAGGTGACCTGGGTTCTGGCCATCGCGTTCATCGTGACCTCGATCACCCTGACCGTGATCGCGGCGCAAAAGGCATCGGGCACCTCGGTCATCGACCGTCTGGGCGTTCCCGCGCCTGCGGCATCCGAACCGGCGACACCCAGCGTTCCAGCAGGTAGCGACCTGTTGCCGCCCAGTGCGGGCGACAATGCACCCCTGGTGCCCAAGGCCGACTGATCTACAACAGTTTGCACTCCTGGTGAGGGCCGCAACAGCATCTTGCGGTTCTCTTGCGCAATTGGCGCGAATCCTTTATACGTGAAGTCCCGTGATGCTGCGGTTTTTCCGAAACCGCCGGGCAGCTGATTTATGACTTCTCACGGGGGCAGCCGAACACTCATGGCACGTTTTATCTTCATCACCGGCGGTGTCGTTTCTTCGCTTGGCAAAGGTCTGGCCTCGGCCGCATTGGGCGCGTTGCTGCAAGCGCGCGGCTTCTCAGTCCGCCTGCGCAAGCTCGACCCCTATCTGAACGTCGATCCGGGCACCATGTCGCCTTTTGAACATGGCGAGGTCTTCGTCACCGATGACGGTGCGGAGACCGACCTGGACCTCGGCCATTACGAACGCTTCACCGGGGTGGCGGCGCGCAAGACGGACTCGGTCAGCTCGGGCCGGATCTATTCCAACGTGCTGGAGAAAGAGCGGCGCGGCGACTACCTCGGCAAGACCATCCAGGTCATTCCCCACGTCACCAACGAGATCAAGGATTTCATCTCGATCGGCGAGGACGAGGTCGATTTCATGCTCTGCGAGATCGGCGGCACCGTCGGCGATATCGAGGGCCTGCCCTTCTTCGAGGCGATCCGCCAGTTTTCCCAGGACAAGCCGCGCGGCCAGTGCATCTTCATGCACCTCACCCTGCTGCCCTATATCAAGGCGTCCGGCGAGCTGAAGACCAAGCCCACCCAGCACTCGGTCAAGGAGCTGCGTTCGATCGGTCTGGCCCCCGATATCCTGGTCTGCCGCTCCGAAGGCCCGATCCCGCAGAAGGAGCGCGAGAAGCTGGCGTTGTTCTGCAATGTGCGTCCCGACAGCGTGATCGCTGCACAGGATCTGAGTTCGATCTATGACGCGCCGCTGGCCTATCACCGCGAGGGGCTGGATCAGGCGGTGCTCGACGCGTTCCAGATCAGCCCCGCGCCCAAACCGGACCTGTCGAAATGGGAGGATGTAAGCGACCGCGTCCACAACCCCGAAGGCGACGTCAAGATCGCGATCGTCGGCAAATACGTACAGCTCGAAGACGCCTATAAGTCTATCGCCGAGGCGCTGACACATGGCGGAATGGCCAACCGGGTCAAGGTGCGCATCGAATGGGTCGATGCAGAGATCTTTGAAAAGGAAGACCCCGCCCCCCATCTCGAAGGTTTCCACGCCATTCTTGTGCCCGGCGGCTTTGGCGAACGCGGCACCGAGGGCAAGATCAAGGCGGCGCAATATGCCCGCGAACACCAGGTCCCCTATCTGGGCATCTGCCTGGGCATGCAGATGGCGGTGATCGAGGCGGCGCGCAATGTGGCCGGCATCGCCGGAGCTGGCTCCGAGGAATTCGACCACGAGGCCGGCAAGAAACGGTTCGAACCGGTAGTCTATCACCTCAAGGAATGGGTGCAGGGCAATTACAAGGTCAGCCGCAAAGTCGATGACGACAAGGGCGGTACCATGAGGCTGGGCGCCTATGACGCGGTTCTCAAGGAAGGCTCCAGAGTGGCCGAGGTCTATGGCGGCACCGCGATCGAAGAACGCCACCGCCACCGCTACGAGGTGGATATCAAATACCGCGAACAGCTGGAAAAGGCGGGCCTCTGCTTCTCGGGCATGTCGCCCGATGGACGCCTGCCCGAGATCGTCGAATGGACGGATCACCCGTGGTTCATCGGCGTTCAGTACCACCCCGAGCTGAAATCGAAACCCTTCGACCCGCACCCGCTATTTGCCGATTTCGTGCGCGCGGCCAAGGAAAGCTCGCGCCTGGTCTGAACGGCGGTTGGGGGCTCTGCCACCGTCCCCTGCGGTGACTCCCCCAGAGATATTTGGAACCAGAAAGAAGCAGGACGGGATTTAGGCTTCTTTCTGGTCCGCAATACTCCGGAGCGCGAGGCAGCGCCTCGCATTCCGCACCAAAGGTGCGGCACCAGACGAATGCGCCGCAGGCGCTCAATTTGACAGCGATCAGGCGGACTCGCCCCAGGTCTCGGCCAGCACCCGCATCCAGTTGCCCCAGCAGATGCGCTCGATCCGGGCCGCAGGATAGCCGTGCCGCTCCATTGCCTCGATCAGGGCCGGCAACTTGTCGACCGAATTGAGCCAGCCAGGCGGCGTGCAGCCATCGTAATCCGAGCCGATTGCCACGCCCTCCTCGCCCAGCCTGTCCAGCAAGTGGTCGAATTGCGACATCAGCCACGCTGCGGGAATGTCATCGTCCGGGCGCCCGTCGGGGCGCAGGAAGGTGGATTCGAAATTCACCCCCGCCAGGCCTCCGCTCTCGGCCATGATCCGCAGCTGTTCATCGGTCAGGTTGCGCGCATGCGGTACCCGTGCATGGGCGTTGGAATGGGTCGCCACCAGCGGGCGCGTCGATATCGCCGCCACGTCACGGAAGCCGGCCAGGTTCAGGTGGCTGAGATCGACCAGGATCCGCATCTCGGCGCAGCGCGCGATCAGGGCGCGGCCGCGCTCGGTCAGGCCCGGCCCGATATCGGGGCCGGAAGGATAGCAGAACGGTACACCGTGACCAAAGGCGTTGGGCCGGCTCCAGACCGGCCCGAGCGAGCGCAGACCCAGCGCGTATAGCTCCTCGAGTTCATAGAAATCGGAGCCGATTCCCTCGGCCCCTTCCAGATGCAGGATTGCGGCCAACAGCCCTTCGTCCCGAGCCCGCGCGATCTGGCCAGTGCTGGTACAGATCCGCAGCGCTCCTGCCTCTTCCAGCGCCACCAGCGTGTCGGCCTGGGCCCGGATCATCTCCCAGGCCTGCGGTTCGGGCACCGGTTCGGGCAGAGGCAGATCGTATTCCGGGCCCAGCGCGCTGAAATCCGTGGCACCGTCAGAACGCGCCCAAAGCGCGAAGAAACCGCCACCAAACCCCCCAGCCCGCGCGCGCGGCAGGTCGAGTTGCCCCGGCAGCCCGGTCAGGAACCCACCCGCGGCAGCCCGGCCACCGGCGCGGGCGAGCTCGGTCAAGACATCGTTATGGCCATCGAAGACAATCATGCCAGCAAGTTTGCCCGATTTCCGCGCCTACACAAGCGGGATTGCATCGCCGGGCGTTGCGCGCCACCCTGCGCCCCGAACGACGAGGAGACAATCATGCCCAAAGGATACTGGGTCGCCCATGTGGATGTGGACGACATGGACACTTACAAGAGTTATATCGCGGCCAACGCGGCGCCTTTTGCCGAATATGGCGCCCGGTTCCTGGTCCGTGGTGGCGGGAGCGAGACGCGCGAGGGCCAGGCCCGCGCGCGCACCGTGGTGATCGAGTTTCCCAGCTATGAGGCGGCGCTGGCCTGTTACGACAGTCCCGGCTATCAGGCGGCCAAGGCCCTGCGTGACCCGGTCTCGACCGGCGATCTGGTTATCATCCAAGGCTATGACGGGTAGAACACGCTTGGCCAGACGCAACATATGGGATAGATTGCGCCCATGCTGAAAAAGTTCCTTCAGGCCTTTCGCCCGCCTTCTCCGACGCCGCTGCCCGACCCCGATGCCGAGCTTGCGCTGGGTGCGCTTCTGGTGCGCGTGGCCAAGGCGGACCGCGAATACCAGGTCGAGGAGATCAGCCTGATCGACCGGATCCTGGCCCGGCTCTATGGTCACAACGCCATAGAGGCGGCCAAGGTGCGCGCAACCTGCGAAAAGCTGCACGCCGCCGCGCCCGACACCGATACCTTCGGCAAGCTGATCCGCGAGACCACGGGCCTCGAAGAGCGGCTTGCCGCGCTGGATGCGCTTTGGGAAGTGGTGCTGGCCGATGGTCTGCAACGCGAGGGTGAGCTGAAGATCGTCGAAGAGGCGCGGATTGCCATGGGTCTCAGCCGCAAGGACAGCGACGGCGCCCGCGACCGCATACTGGCGCGCGCGGGCTAGGTCCGTCGCCACCAACGACCAGACCCGGATGGAGTCGCCATGTTCCGAGAGTTTCTGACCCGGCTGACACAGCCGCAGCCCGCGCCGCTTGACGATGGCGATGCGCGTCTGGCGCTGACCGCGCTCTTGGTGCGGATCGCCCGCGCGGACAATGACTATGCCCAGGCCGAGCGGGACCGGATCGACCGGATCGCAGCCGCCCGCTATGGGCTGAGCCCGTTCGAGACGGCGCAGCTGCGCGCCCGCGCCGAAGAGCTGGAGGCCGAGGCACCCGATACCGTCCGCTTTACCCGCGCGATCAAGGAGGCCGTCGCCTATGAGGAGCGCCGCGCCGTGGTCGAGGCGTTGTGGTCGGTGGTACTGGCCGATGGGGAACGCGCCCAGGAAGAGGACGCGCTGTTGCGGCTGGTGGCAAACCTGCTGGGCGTCAACGACCGTGACTCGGCCCTGGCACGGCAAAAAGCGGCAAGCCGATGACCGCCATGCTGGGCATGTATGACATGCCGCCCCTGCGCGCCGCCAATGACCGGTTCTGGGCCTTGGTCCGCGCCGAACTGGGATATGGCCCCGAAACGCTCGACCGGACACGCGATGTCTGGGCGATCTGGCGCGATCCCGAACTGGTGCTGGCGCAGACCTGCGGCATGCCCTATCGCACCCGTTTGCATGGCCATGTGCAGCTGGTGGGCACTCCCGATTACGGGCTGCCGGGCTGCGCGCCGGGGCATTACCGATCCGTCTTTGTGGCGCGGGTCGACGATACGCGCGACCTGCCCGAGCTGGCGACTGGCACCTTTGCCTATAACGAGGCGCTGTCGCAGTCGGGTTGGGCGGCGCCTGTAACCCATCTGCAAGGGGCCGGGCTGGCCCCTGCCGCGCTGCTGGAAAGCGGCGCGCATGCGGCCTCGGCCGCGGCCGTGGCCGAGGGGCGGGCCGATCTGGCGGCGCTGGATGCGCTGACCTGGACGTTGCTCTGCGAACACACCGATCTGGGTGCGCGGCTGCGCGAGGTGGCCCATACCACGCCCACCCCGGTGCTGCCCTATATCACTGCGCCGGGACGGGATGCCGCCGCTATTGCCGCCGCCGTCCGGACGGCGATTGCGAATCTGGACCCGGCCGATCGTGCGGCACTGCATCTCAAGGGGCTGGTTGACATTCCTGCCTCGGCTTATCTGAGCATCCCCAATCCGCCGGCACCGTCTGCTATTTGTTCCGCAGACTGATCATTTCGTCGGGTTAACCGGTACAAACCGTCGATTTGAACATTGCAATGTGTCGGTTTTTCCGACCTAGTACCGCCCTAACACGCAAAACAAGACATCGGGACACCACGTGACAGAAACCGCCCCCGTTATCCAGATCAAGAACCTGCACAAGAGCTTTGGCCAGCTCGAAGTCCTCAAAGGTGTCGATATCACCGCCCATCGCGGCGACGTGGTGTCGTTGATCGGCTCATCGGGATCGGGCAAATCCACGCTGCTTCGTTGCTGCAACCTGCTCGAGGACAGCCAGCAGGGCGAGATCCTGTTCAACGGCGAACCGGTCCGCTGGACCGGCAGCGGCAGTTCCCGCCGCCCGGCCGACCCCAAACAGGTGCTGCGCATTCGCACGAACCTGAGCATGGTGTTCCAGCAGTTCAACCTGTGGGCCCATATGACCATCCTGCAAAACGTGATGGAGGCGCCGATCCACGTGCTGGGCCGCGACCGGGCCGAGGTCGAGGAGAGCGCGCGGCGCTATCTCGACAAAGTGGGGATCGGCGACAAATGCGACAATTACCCGGCCCAGCTGTCGGGTGGCCAGCAGCAGCGCGCTGCCATCGCGCGCGGCCTGTGCATGGAGCCGCAGGCGCTGTTGTTCGACGAGCCGACTTCGGCGCTCGACCCCGAACTGGAGCAGGAAGTCATCAAGGTGATCCGGGACCTGGCCGCCGAGGGCCGCACCATGATCATCGTCACCCATGACATGAAGATGGCCGCCGATATCTCGTCCCATGTCATCTTCCTCCACCAGGGGCTGGTCGAGGAAGAGGGGACCGCCGAAGATATCTTTGCAGCGCCGAAATCCGAGCGTTTGCAGGGCTTTCTTTCCGTCACCAAGGCCGCATAATCAAAATACCAACGACAATGGGAGTCTCTCAATGAAGAAACTGATTCTGACCACCGCCGCGCTGGCGCTGACCGCCGGCATGGCCATGGCCGACACCGTGCGCATGGGCACCGAGGGCGCGTATCCTCCGTACAACTTCATCAACGACGCGGGTGAAGTCGACGGGTTCGAGCGCGAACTGGGCGACGAGCTGTGCAAGCGCGCCGGCCTGACCTGCGAGTGGGTCAAGAACGACTGGGATTCGATCATCCCCAACCTGGTGTCGGGCAACTACGACACCATCATCGCCGGCATGTCGATCACCGACGAGCGGGACGAGGTGATCGACTTCACCCAGAACTACATCCCGCCGACCGCCTCGTCCTATGTCGCCGCCTCTGATGGCGCCGACCTGTCGGGCATCGTCGCGGCCCAGACCGCCACCATCCAGGCCGGATACATCGCCGAAAGCGGTGCGACGCTGGTGGAATTCGCCACGCCCGAGGAAACCATCGCCGCCGTCCGTAACGGCGAAGCCGATGCGGTCTTTGCCGACCGGGACTATCTGGTTCCGATCGTCGAAGAATCGGGCGGCGAGCTGATGTTCGTGGGCGATGACGTACCGCTGGGCGGTGGCGTCGGCATGGGTCTGCGCGAAAGCGACGGCGAGCTTCGCGGCAAGTTCGACGCGGCCATCACCTCGATGAAAGAGGACGGCACGCTGAACACCATGATCAAGAAATGGTTCGGCGAAGACGCCGCCGTTTACGAATAAACCCTGCGGGCGGGCCTGCCGATCGCGGCAGGCCCGATCCCATGCGGCCACCATTGCCGCGCCCTGCCCCGCAAAGGCCCGCCGATGTTCTCCTACTGCACCGATCCCGACACGCTGGACACGGTCCGCTGGTTCTCCTGCTTTCTGACCAACGGCGTGCACCTGTCCTTCTACTTGTCCTTCCTCAAGGTTCTGGTTCTGCTGCTGGTCACCGCCCCGGTGGCGCTGGCGGTGGGCTTTGCCGGGGCCATGGCCACGCGGGCCACGCTGCCGCCGCTGCGCTGGCTGGGCGAGGGCTATATCGCGATCATGCGCGGCGTGCCCGACATTGCCTTCTTCCTGTTCTTCGTGATCGCGCTGGATCAGGCGTTCGAATGGACCCGGCATCAGATCCTGTGCCCCGACTGGACCGATCCGATCCGGCAGGGCAACGATTTTCTGGTCTGCCCCGATGCCAAGCTGCCGCTGGGCCGGGCGGCGGAATGGGTGCATCAGACCTATTCCTTTTTCCTGGCGGTGGTGACCTTTGCCATCGTTTTCGGCGCCTTCGCGGCCAACGTGTTGCGCGGTGGCATGCGCGCCGTGCCCCATGCCCAGCTTGAAACCGCCGCCGCCTATGGCATGTCCCGGCGCCAGACCTTCTGGCGCATCCTGGTGCCGCAGATGTGGATCTATGCCCTGCCCGGCCTGTCGAACCTGTGGCTGATCCTGATCAAGGCAACCCCGCTGCTGTTCCTGCTGGGGATCGAGGATATCGTCTATTGGGCGCGCGAGATCGGCGGCACCAAGACCTCCAAGTTCACCGACTATCCCCATGGCGACTGGCGCATGTGGTATTTCCTGTTCCTGCTGGTCTTCTACCTGAGCTTCACCCGTATCTCGGAGATATTGCTTGAGAGGCTGACCGTCCGCCTCAGCCACGGCCAGGCCACCACCGGCGGTGAGGCCCTGCGCAAGGAGGCCGCGGCATGAAATCCTGCATCGACACCATCCAGGACTATGGCCTGCGCGCGATCGGTATCGGCGAGCGACTGTTGCCCCGGTCCGACTTTACCCTGTGCGAGCAGTTCACTCTGATCGGCTCTGGCATGATCTGGAACATCTATTTCGGCCTGATGGCGCTGGTCACCGGCTATTTCCTGGCCGTCACCCTGGCACTGGGCAAAAGCGCGTCCAACCCCTGGGCGCGGAAACCGGCGGAATGGTTCATCTTCATCTTCCGCGGCTCGCCCCTCTTCATCCAGTTCTTCTTTGCCTATTTCTTCTTCCTGTCGCTGAAGAAGAGCTATCCGATGTTCGACATGCTGACCTCGGCCTGGGCGGGTGCGCTGATCGTGCTGTTCATGAACACCGCCGCCTATTCTGCCGAGATCTTCTATGGCGCGCTGCGCACGATCCCCAAGGGCGATGTCGAAGCCGCTGACGCCTATGGCATGAGCGGCTGGCCCCGGTTCCGCCGCATCGTCTGGCCTACCATGATGCGGCTGGCATGGCCCGCCTATACGAACGAGGCGATCTTTCTGTTTCACGCCACCACGCTGGTGTTCTTTTCGGCCTTCCCGGCCTGGCAACAGCGTGGCGATGCGCTGTATTACGCCAGCTATTTCGCGGACAAGACGTTCAACCCGTTCGTCCCCTACCCGATTCTCGCCTTTTATTTCATCCTGCTGACCCTGGCGGTGGTGGGCGTGTTCGGTGTGATAAACACGCGGCTGAACCGGCACCTGCCCGCCGAACGCCGGCCCAAGATGCGCCTGCGCCCCAACCTGATGCGGTGACCCTTTCCCGTGGGGGTCACGGGGTGCTGGTCTGGCTGCTACTCCCAACCTGCCGCCTTGGCTGTCTGGACATGGTTTGATCCGGGACCGGTCTCCCATGACACGCGGTCGGACAAGACCATGGAAATATCGCTTGCCAGCCCCCCATGGCTAGTAGTAGAAATTTGATCAAATCTAACAGACATCGCGTGAGAAGGGCCCATGCAAGCCAAAAACTGGCTGCGGAAGAACCCGCAGGTAAGAACAATTCGTGTGGCCGCTGCCGACCTGAACGGCCAGCCGCGCGGCAAGCGCGTGCCCGGACGTTTTGCTGACAAGGCGATCGAGGGCGGCACCCGCTTTCCATTGTCGGTGATGAATCTCGACATCTGGGGCGAGGATATCGAGGACAGCCCGCTGGTGCTGGCCTCGGGTGATCGCGACGGTGTTCTGCAACCGACCGAGCGCGGTTTCATGCCGATGCCATGGCTCGACACGCCCACCGGCCTGCTGCCGATCTGGATGTTCCACGAAGATGGCCGCCCTTATGAGGGCGACCCGCGCCACGCATTGAACACCGTGGTCAAACGCTACAGGGCGCGCGGCCTGAAACCGGTCGTCGCGGTGGAGCTGGAATTCTTTCTGATCGACGACAGCGGCCGCCATTTGCAGGTGCCGCAATCACCGCGCTCGGGCAAGCGGCGCAAGGCGGGCGAGATCCTGTCGCTGCGCGCACTGGACCAGTTTGATCATTTCTTCACCGAGCTTTACGACGCTTGCGAAGTCATGGATATCCCCGCCGATACCGCCATCTCCGAGGCCGGTGTCGGCCAGTTCGAGATCAACCTGATGCATCAGGACGACGCCCTGCGCGCCGCTGACGATGCCTGGCTGTTCAAGATGCTGGTCAAGGGCCTGGCCCGCAAACACGGCTTTGCCGCCAGTTTCATGGCCAAACCTTACGAGGATTACGCCGGGTCGGGCATGCATATGCATTTCTCGGTGCTGGATGATGAGGGCAACAACATCTTTGACGACGGCACCGAGCGTGGCAGCGATGCGTTGCTGCACGCGGTGCGCGGCTGTCTGGACGCCATGTCGGGCAGCACGCTGATCTTTGCCCCCCACGACAACAGCTATGCCCGGCTGGTCCCCAATGCCCACGCGCCGACCGGCGTCGCTTGGGCCTATGAGAACCGCACCGCGGCCATCCGCATCCCCTCGGGCAGTCCGGTCGCGCGCCGGATCGAACACCGGGTCGCTGGCGGCGACGTCAATCCCTACCTGATGATCGCGGCGGTTCTGGGCGCGGCACTCAACGGGATCGAGGATGGCAAGATGCCACCCGAACCAATCTCGGGCAATGCGTACAAGGCGGATCTGCCCCAGATCCCCGATCGTTGGGACGCGGCGATTGACGCCTTTGAATCCGACCCGGCTGTCGCGCGGATTTTCGCGCCCGAGCTGATCCGCAACTATGTCATGACCAAGCGGCAGGAGTTCCGCTATTTTCAGGAGATGACCGAGAAGGAAAAAACCGAAGTCTATCTGGACACGGTCTGACCTGATCACGACATGGGCACTGCCGGAGCCCCGATCCGGCAAGTTTGATGACTGGTGACACATGAAGATCGGTATTCTCCTCACGGGCCACGCCCCGGATACGCTCATCGACGCGACCGGCGACTATGACGCGTTCTTTGTCCGCCTGCTGGGGCCACAGAGTTTTGAGTTTGAAACCTTTGCGGTGGTGGACGGTCAGTTCCCCAGCGGCGCCGAGGCCGCCGACGGCTGGCTGATAACCGGCTCGCGCCACGGCGTGTACGAGGACCACCCCTGGATCCCGCCGCTCGAGGCCCTGATCCGCGAGATCCGCGACAAGGGTCAACCTCTGATCGGCGTGTGCTTCGGCCACCAGATCATCGCCCAGGCCCTGGGAGGCAAGGTCGAGAAATTCAAAGGCGGCTGGGCCGTCGGACCCACAGAATACGACATGGGCGGCGAGCAGGTGACGGTGAATGCCTGGCACCAGGATCAGGTCGTGGCCCTGCCAGACGGGGCCGAGGTTCTGGCCTCGAACGACTTTTGCCGAAATGCGATGGTGGCCTATGGCGACACCATCTGGACCATTCAGGCACATCCGGAATACGACAACGAGTTCATCGGCGGGCTGATCCGGACCCGTGGTCGCGGCGTGGTGCCCGACCCTGTACTCGACGACGCGACCGGGCGGCTCGACAGCCCGCTCGACAGCCCCGCCATCGGCAAGCGCATGGCGGAATTCTACAAGAAAGCGAGGGCCTGACATGGCCGACTGGACAGAAAATCTCCCCGAGGCCGCGCAGGCCTATCTGGAAAACCGCCGTCTGGACGAGGTGGAATGCATCATCTCGGACCTGCCCGGCATTGCCCGCGGCAAGGCGGTTCCGGCAAGCAAATTTGCGCGGCAGGACTATTTCCACCTGCCCGACAGCATCTTTTACCAGACCATCACAGGTGACTGGGGCGATGCCGCCGGAGACGAGGGCTTTATCGAGCGGGACATGATCCTGCGCCCCGATTACTCGACCGCGACCGCCGCGCCCTGGACCGGCGACTGGACGCTTCAGGTGATCCACGACGCCTATGACCGCGACGGCGACCCGATCCCGTTCAGCCCGCGCAACGTGCTGAGACATGTGGTCTCGCTCTATCATGCGCAGGGCTGGAAACCGGTCGTAGCCCCCGAGATGGAATTCTATCTGGTGGCCCGCAACCTGGACCCGGCCAAGGAGATCGAGCCGATGATGGGCCGCTCGGGCCGTCCCGCCGCCGCGCGGCAGGCCTATTCGATGACCGCGGTCGACGAATTCGGCCCGGTGATCGACGACATCTATGACTTTGCCGAGGCTCAGGGCTTCGAGATCGACGGCATCACCCAGGAAGGCGGCGCCGGCCAGCTGGAAATCAACCTGCGTCACGGCAGCCCGGTGCGGCTGGCCGACGAGGTGTTCTATTTCAAGCGGCTGATCCGCGAGGCGGCGCTGCGCCACAATTGTTTCGCCACTTTCATGGCCAAGCCGATCGAGAACGAGCCGGGCAGCGCCATGCATATCCACCATTCGATCGTCGATATGGAAACCGGCGAGAACATCTTCTCGGGCCCGCAGGGGGGCGAAACCGACGCCTTCTATCACTTCATCGCGGGTTTGCAGAACCACCTGCCCTCGGGTCTGGCGGTGATGGCACCCTATGTGAATTCCTATCGCCGCTACGTGAAGGACCATGCCGCGCCCATCAACCTGGAATGGGGCCGCGACAACCGCACCACTGGCATTCGCGTGCCGCTCTCCGGCCCCTCGTCGCGGCGGATCGAGAACCGGCTCGCGGGCATGGATTGCAACCCCTATCTGGGCATCGCGGTCTCGCTGGCCTGCGGCTATCTGGGCCTGATGGAAGAGGCGCGCCCGCGCAAGCAGTTCCGGGGCGATGCCTATGACGGCGAGGGCGATATCCCGCAGGTGATGGGCGACGCGCTGGACATGTTCGACGAGGCCAAGGCCCTGCACCAGGTGTTGGGCCCCGAATTCGCCCGCGTCTACAGCATCGTCAAACGCGCCGAATACAACGAGTTCCTGCAGGTGATTTCACCCTGGGAACGCGAACACCTGCTGATGAACGTCTGAGCGGTCAAAACCGTTCTCCTTGACTGGCGGGAAAGGTCACCCTTTCCCGCCTTTTTCCTGTCTGCAATCCTGAATGGCCGTTCAAGTTGGTCTTGGTTCTGTTACGCAACTGTTTTACAATTCTCAAAGATTGAATTCGGGAATCTCAAATATGACACTGCCGCCCAACGTTCACGACGCCGAACCCATCCCCGCCGCCGCGCGCGAGGCCATCGACGCGCTGATGCAATCGGGTGACCTGTTCCGCTATACCGCACCGCAGGATGCGCCGGTGGCCCTGCTCGAGGCGGAGTTCGCCGCGCTGCTTGGGTCGAAATACGCGCTGGCAGTGTCGTCCTGCTCGGCGGCGCTGTTCCTGTCGCTCAAGGCCTTGGGCCTGCCGCGCGATGCGCGGGTGCTGATCCCGGGCTTCACCTTTGCCGCCGTGCCCTCGTCGGTCGTACATGCCGATTGCGTGCCGGTCCTGTGCGAGGTCGGCGCCAATTACCGGATCGACATGGCAGATTTCGAAGCCAAGCTGGACGGCGTGCAGGCGGTGATCATCAGCCATATGCGCGGTCATACTTCGGACATGGACGCGATCATGGCGCTCTGCGATGCGCGTGGAATACCGGTGGTCGAGGACGCGGCGCATTCGCTGGGCACCACCTGGCACGGGCGCAATATCGGCACCATCGGCCGGGTCGGCTGTTTCTCGTTCCAGTCCTACAAGATGATCAACGCGGGCGAAGGCGGCATCCTGGTGACCGACGACGCCGATCTGGTGGCGCGCGCGGTGATCATGTCGGGCGCGTATGAGCATAACTGGAAGAAGCACAAAGGGCCCGAGGGGCAGAACTCGCCCGAACTGGCCGAGGCCTTTGCCCACTGGCAGAACATGCTGCCGCTTTACAATCTGCGCATGTCGAACCTGAGTGCCGCGGTGATCCGCCCGCAAATCCCCGAACTGGCCCGCCGGGTGCGCGACGGGTTGACCAACCACGACTATGTAGCGGACCGCCTCAACACCTCGCCCTTCATCGACGTCCCCGCCCCGCTTGCTCCGGAACGGCGCGCCCCGGATTCGATCCAGTTCAACCTGATCGGGCTGGACGAGGCCGAAACCCGCGCCTTTGCCGCCGCCGCCGAGCGACGCGGGGTCAAGGTGCAGGTCTTTGGCCTAAGCGAGGACAATGCCCGCGCCTTCTGGAACTGGCAGTTTCTGGGAGAGGTGCCCGATCTGCCGCAGACCCGCGCCATGCTGATGCGCGCCTGCGACGTACGACTGCCGGTGCGGCTAAGCCGCGCCGAACTGGATGTGGTGGCCGATATCCTGCTGGCCGCGATGGCAGAGGTAACCGGCCCTGCGCGCGCCTATGGAACCTAAGGCGCGCCGCGCTTAGCTGAGCTTGGACAGTTTGCGTTGCAACTCGGCAAGCTGTTTTTTAATGTCGTCCAGGTCCTCGCCCTGTTCACTCTTGTCGCCCTCTCCCTCCTTACCGGGTCCGCTCCAAGTGTTGCCCAGGCCGCCGGTCATGGCGCGGATGAAGGCCTCCTGCTGGGCCTTGAGCGCTTCAAAACCCGGCATCTGCGCCATCGGGTTAATGGCGTTCATGTTCTCCATCAGCTTGGACTGGCTTTCGCGCAACATGTCGAACGAGCTTTGCAGGAATTGGGGCATCATGCCACCACCCGGCACCATATAGCTGCGCACCAGATCGTTCAGGACGTTGACCGGCAGCACATTCTCGCCACGGCTTTCATGCTCGGCGATGATCTGGAGCAGATATTGCCGGGTCAGGTCGTCACCGGTCTTGAGATCGACGATCTGCACCTCGCGCCCGGCCCGGATGAAGCCGGCGATATCCTCGAGTGTGACATAGTCGCTGGTCTCGGTATTGTACAAACGCCGGCTGGCATAACGCTTGATCAGCAGCGGTTTTTCCTGTTCGGCCACGACGTTACTCCCCATTATTGTCGCATTGCAGCGAGCCTATGCGAGCGCAGAACAAAAGAAAAGAGAAACGGCGCGGCATGCTGCCGCCCAAGGGGCGGCCCCGGAATTTGAACAAATTCCGGGAGAGAAAATTCTACGAATTTTCCAGGCCGTTTTCCGGGTCGGAAAACGGCGCCCCGCAACAAGAAAGGGCAGGTCTTTCGACCTGCCCTGCGGTATCGCACCAAAGGGGGAGGAGAGCGGTGCGCCCCGCCTGTTGTCTTACTTCGCGGCTGCGGCCTTCTTGGCGGCGGCGGTCACGTCGTTGGTGGCTTTTTTCACAGCGGCGGTCGCATCTTCGGTGATGTCCTTGCCGGCAGCCATCAGCAGCTCGACGGTGTCCATCTGCACTTTTTTGGCGATCTCGGCGAAGGCGGCCATGTTCTCGGCAGCGACTTCGGCCGATGCGCTGGCGAAATCGGTCATCGCCTTGGCATAGTCTGCCGGCTCTGCCTTTGCTTTCGACATGTCGCTCAGCTTGGCCAGGGTTTCCTTGGTCCACTTGCTGGAGATCTCGGCCGATTTCTCGGCGGCTTCCAGAGCAACGCCCGACAGTTTCTCGTTCAGGGCTGCGGTCGACTTGAACGCGTCTTCCATTGCCTTGGTGTCAACGGGGAATGCGCCCATCATGTCTTTCATGATCGCGGAAAAGTCTTGGGTCTTTGCCATTGTCTCAATCCTCATTGCCGGGTCCGGGCCCACCCCGTTTCCTGCGGCTTGAGAGGAATATGCTTTCTGCGGCGCAGCATTTCAAGGAAAAAAATGCTGCGCCGCAGAAAAATTTCAGGAATGACGAAAAATCAGGTACTTGCCTTGGCCACCACGTAAGTGCCCGGGGCCGGGCACAGGCGGGGATGCTCCGAATCGCCGGTGTCGCGCGCCGGAATTTGCTTGCCCGCGCGCGGTTTCAGCCAGGCCGCCCACATCGGCCACCAGGATCCTTCGTTGAAATCGGCCTCGGCCAGCCAGGTTGCGGCATCGGCCTTCAGGTCGGGGTTGGTGTAATGGCCATATTTCTTCTTGGACGGCGGGTTCACGATGCCCGCGATATGGCCGGATTCGGACACCACAAAGGTTTTCGAGCGCGACCCCATCTTCTGCACTCCGCGATAGCAGTCCTTCCAGGCGGCGATATGGTCGGTCTCGCAGGTGATCGCCATCAACGGCACATCCACATCGCGCACATGCAGCGTGTGGCCCATCAGTTCGAACCCATCGCCCGCGAATTCATTCCGCTGGCAGAGCCCGCGCAGATATTGCACGGCCATCCTGGCCGGCAAGTTGGCGCCATCACCGTTCCAATAGAGCAGATCGAAGGCGGGCGGCGTTTCACCCAGCATGTAGCTCTGGATCGCGGGTTTGTAGATCAGGTCGTTCGAACGCAGATAAGAGAAGGTCCGCGCCATGATCCACGAGCGCAACACGCCCTCGCGGGTGACCTCTTCCTCGATTCCGTCGATGAAATCGTCTTGCAGGAACGGGGTGAACTCTCCCTGATCCGAGAAATCGGTGAGCGCGGTAAAGAAGGTCGCGGATTTCACCGACTTGTCGCCAGTCTGTTTCATCAGCGACAGCGTCAGGCTCAGCGTGGTGCCCGCGATGCAATAGCCCACCGCGTTGACCTGCTTGACCTTGCAGATCTTCTTGACCTCGTCGATGGCGGCCAGGAACCCGTCCTGGATGTAATCCTCCATCCCCACGTCGGCATAGCTGGCGTCCGGGTTGATCCAGCTGACCACAAAGATGGTGAACCCCTGCTCTGTCACCCACTTGATGAAGCTGTTCTGCGCCTTCAGGTCGAGGATGTAGAACTTGTTGATCCAGGGCGGGAACAGCACGATCGGGATCTCGTGCACGGTATCCGTGACCGGCTTGTACTGGATCAGTTCCATCATCCGGTTGCGATAGACCACGTCGCCGGGCGTGGTGGCGATATTGCCGCCCACCTGAAACGCCTTTTCATCGGCCAGCTTGACCACCAGTTCGCCATTGTTGGCCTCGAGATCGGTGATCAGGTTCTCCAGCCCCTTGAGCAGCGAGCGGCCCTCGGTCTCGACCGCGCGTTCCAGCGCGTCGGGATTGGTGGCGAGGAAATTGGTAGGGGCCATCATGTCGATGATCTGCTGCGAGAAATACTTGAGCCGCTTGAGATCCTTGTCCGGCAGGTCATCGACCGAGGCGACTGCCTGGGCCAAGGCGGCGGCGTTGGTTTGATATTGCTGGCGAATGAAGCGGAAATAGGGGTTGTTCTCCCACATGGGGTGCGAGAAGCGGCGATCCTTGGGGGCCGCGTCATCATCCTCGACCCCGCCGGTCATCAGCGCCTGCTGCGCCTCGGCGAAATTCATGACCGACTTGCCCCAGAATTCCAGCTGCTGTTCCAGCAACTTGGCGGGATTCTGCCAGGCCTCGGCCCAATAGGCGGTTGCTGCCTTTGCAAAAAGCTCTTGATTCGGGGCATCCAGTGCCGGGGTATGGGGCTTCTTACCGGCCATGATCTCGACCAGACGCTTCGAGAGTTCCTCGACCTTGGTCATGTTTTCCTTAAGCTGTTCAAATTGTTCGGCTGTCAAATGCGTCGACATATCTTCACTTGTTGTCATTTTAAGGAATCCCCCCTAACCTCGCTGCTATGCAGAATAACGTCGTGCATTGCGGGGGGCAAAGCGACGAATGGTCCGAAATCTCCAGGTGTGGCTTAGGAGGCCCGTTTCATGCGTTACATGATGACCTACGACTGGATGGAAACCGTTCGTAATACCAATCAATGGTTGGGGGCGACTGCCAATTCGATGGCATCCTACCCGCTGTTTTCCATGGTTCCGAACCCCGTCTTCAACTGGATGTCCGCCTGGGGTGAGGTGACCGAGCGCACGTTCCAACGCATGGTGGTCAAGCCCGACTGGGGCATTCGCACCTTTACCTGCGAGGATGGCAAAGACCACCTGGTCGAGATCAAGACCGTGGTCGAGCGTGACTTTGGCGATCTCATCCATATCAACGTCACGGGGCGCGAGACGCAGCCGCGTAAGGTGCTGTTGGTGGCGCCGATGTCGGGTCACTACGCGACGCTCCTGCGCTCGACCGTCAAGAGCCTGCTGGTCAATTGCGAGGTCTATGTCACCGACTGGCACAACGCCCGTGATATCCCGGTCTCGGCCGGCAAGTTCGATGTCGAGGATTACACGCTCTATCTGGTCGATTTCATGCGCGAACTGGGGCCTGACACCCATGTGATCGCGGTCTGCCAGCCCGCCCCGCTGACGCTGGCCGCCACCGCCTATCTGGCCGAGCTTGACCCAAAGGCGCAGCCCAGCACGCTGACCCTGATCGGCGGTCCCGTCGACCCCGACGCCACCCCGACCGAAGTGACCGATTTCGGCCGCCGCGTCACCATGGGCCAGCTGGAACAGTCGATGATCCAGCGCGTCGGTTTCAAATACCAGGGCGTTGGCCGCATGGTCTATCCGGGCCTGTTGCAGCTGGCCTCGTTCATGTCGATGAATGCCGACCGCCACTCCAAGGCCTTCAGCGACCAGATCCACCGGGTCATGCGCGACGAGGCCTCGGACCATGACGCGCACAACCGGTTCTACGACGAATATCTAGCCGTCATGGACATGACCGCCGAATTCTACCTCTCGACCGTCGAGCGAGTGTTCAAGAAGCGCGAGATCGCGCGCAACGCATTCATCGTCGATGGCCACAAGGTCGATATCAGCAAGATCACCGATGTCGCCGTGATGACCGTCGAAGGCGCCAATGACGATATCTCGGCCCCCGGCCAGTGTATCGCCGCACTCGACCTGTGCACCGGGCTGGCCGACAGCAAGAAAGCCAACCACCTGGAACCGGGCGCGGGCCATTACGGCATCTTTGCCGGGCGCAGCTGGCGCGACAATATCCGGCCGCTGGTGATCGACTTCATGAACACCAACAGCCGCAAAGGCAAATCGCTGCGTCCTGCCAACAAGAACAGCGCCGCCTGATCATGGCACGGGCCAAGGCGACCGAGCTTGCCTTTGCCTGTTCCTGCGGGGCACTGGCGGGGCATCTGACTGCCGATGCTGTCCGCACTGGCACCAGGGTCGGGTGCCACTGCCCGGATTGTCGCGCGGCCGAGCTCTACTTCGATCAGCCGGACCCGGCGCCGGGTCCGGTGGATATCTTCCAGACCAGCCCCGACGGTTTCGTGATCGACCGCGGCGCAGAACATCTTGCCCTGATGCGCCTGTCCCCCAAGGGCCTGTTCCGCTGGTACTCCAAATGCTGCAACAGCCCACTGGCCACGACGCTCAATTCCGCCAAGAAGCCCTTTGTCGGGGTGAATGTGCGTCGGCTGGCCGATCCCGATGCGTTGGGCCGCACCCGCGCCTATGGATTTGTGCCCCAGCCCGATGGCAGTCGCAAACACCGCAACATCGCCCCCGCCGTCTATGGCTTGCTGACGAGGATGCTGGCCGGGCGGCTGTCGGGGCGCTGGCGCAAGACGCCGTTCTTTGACAGCAAGACCGGTGAACCGGTGGCCAAGCCGCAGGTGCTGGACAAGGAAACGCGCGCAGCGCTTTAACGCTGAGGCTCGGCCAGCCAGGCCTGCAATGCTTCGGTCACCACGTCAGGCGTTTCGAGGGTGGGCAGGTGACCAGCCTCGTCGATCACAGTCAATCGCGCATGAGCGACCAGATCCGCGATAAAGCTGTGTCGCTTGACCGGGGTCAACCTGTCATGGGCACCGCACAGGATCAGGGTCGGCACCCGGATCTGGCGTAAGGCGCTCTGCTGATCTGGACGGCGCTGCAGCGCCCGCATCTGCCGCACGAACTGGTCCGGTCCAGCCTCGAGCCCCATTTGACGCACGACCTCGAGCACCTGCAACCGGCCTGGCCCCGGCGCCAGGCTTTCAGGGCGCAGCACCTGGCCCAGCGCCTGTTCCAGTTTGCCGACCCGGGCGCTGATTATCAGCGGCTCCCGCGCTGCGGCGATTTGGGGCGTGTCGGTCTGGGCATCGGTGGACATCAGGCATAGCCGACTGACCCGTTTGGGCGCGCGCCTGATCATCTCCATCGCCACGATACCACCCATGCTGAGCCCTGCCAGCGCAAAGCGCGCGGGCAGATGCGGCAGCAGGTCCTCGACGATCCGGCTGATCTGATCAGCCTGTCCTACGGGGCAGACGGTCACGGCGCGCGAACGCGAGAGAACCGCCAGTTGCGGTGCAAACAGCCGCGCATCGCAGCACATGCCCGGCAGGAAAACCAGTGGCTCGCCCATATGTCTCCCTTTCGCCCCAGAACCGTCACTCACCGGCAGAATGGGCAGTTATCGGCGACAGGACAAGCCCTGCCTAGGGATAGGCGATGCCGCGAAAGGGCGGAAAATCGGCATAGGCCCGGCGCCGTTCGTCCAGCGGCATCGGCGGCTCCTGCCCGGCCACCACCAGCCGTCCGCGCGGCGCGATATAGCTGTCGATCCGGCGCAAGGGCACGGGCCGCCACACCAGGTTAAAGGCGCAGAGCTTGGGAAAGAACCAGATCTCGGAATAGTCCAGGTGATCGTGCAGCCACCAGGCCAGATCGCGCCAGTCGCGCCCCTGCACATAGCGGTCGGCAAACCAGGGGATCACCACTGACGCCCCGGCAATCCGCGCCTCTCCCCGGCCCCGGTCCCATATGTGGCATTCCAGCGGATGATCGTTGCGAGCACAGTTCAGGCGGTTCTCATTGCCGAACCGGTTGAGCGATGCCGAGCGATAGCCCGAGCGCACTGCGATGCGCCCGAACGTCTCCTCCAGCGGGTCCATCAGCGTCTCGCAAAAGGCACGCCCGGTCTCGATCGCCAGATCGGGATCGTCGGGAATGTTCTGCTGCGCATGGAAATTGCCGATCTCGGAGTAAAGGAAATCGCGCATGAAGAAATGCCGTGACAGGCGCACACGGCCCAGGGTCTCCAGGCTCCACATGCTGCCCGGGCGGCGCATCAGCCGTACCCGTTCCAGCGAAACTCGCCATTGGGTCCCAGTGCCGAAAACGGGTTATGGGCGATCTCCCAGATGCTGCCATCCGGGGCGCGGAAATAGCCGTGATAACCGCCCCAGAACACATCTGAGGCGGGTTTGAGGATCTCGGCCCCCGCCGTCTGCGCACGCTCCAGTAACGCATCAACCGTTTCCCGGTCGCGGCAATTATGGCTCAGCGTCATCGCCCCCTGCCCCAGCGCGCCCACCGGCAAGCCGATATCCTCGGCCAGCGCCGCCAAGGGATAAAGGCCCAGAACCTGCCCGATCAGGTCAAAGGCGATCACCCCGTCCGGCGTCTCGACCCGGCGCCAGCCCAGCGCCTCGTAAAACGCCGCCGCCGCCTCGACATCCTCGGCGCCGATAGTGATCAGGCTCACCCGCTGGTCCATCATTCTATTCCCTGTTCCCGCAGCCAGGCGAGCATGCCCGCAACCGCGATATCTGTTTGCCCCGGCGACATGATATCGCCCGCGATCACATGCGAGGACGGGTCGTCGCCCGGCCCCATGGTGACAGTGCGCATCTCGGCCGGTCCGCCCCAGCGCCGGGCGACCTCGCCCGTCAGATCGGGGCGCACCACCTTGTCGTCGGGCGAAAGCCAGAACAGGGCCGGCATCCGGGCCTGCCCGAAATCGAGCGCCACCACCGTCTTGACCAAGGCCGCCATCGGCACCAGCGCCGACCAGCTGTAACGGGTGGTCCAATAGGTGTTCTTGTCCGGATCGGGGCTGCTGGCATCCCGCTCGCCACCCATGACCGCGGGCAACCAATAGCGCGCGCCCGGCAGGGTCGGAACAAAGGCCATTGGGTCGTTCACCCCGAAATTGGGCGAGACAAGGATAATCGCGGCCACATCGGCCGACATGCCGGGGTCCAGCGCCGCCGCCGCCGCCAGCGTGCCACCGGTCGAGGTGGCCATGACGATCACCCGCTCGCCAACCGCACGGCCCGCTGCCAGCGCCTCGGCCGCATCCCGCATCCAGCCCGATGCGCTGCCCTGTTCCATCGCATCGCTGCCGCGTCCATGACCTTGCAACCGGGTATAGACCAGATTGGCGCCCAGCGCCTGGGCAATGCGATCGGGCACCGGGCGGATTTCCTCGGAGGTGGCCGAGAACCCGTGCAGATAGACCAGCGCATAGGGCGTCCGGCGCTCATATCCGTCCGGCGCCCAGACCACACGTTTTTCGACACCCGGCGTGATATCGGCAAAACGCGACTCGATACTCTCGAAATAGACCTGCACACCCTCGCCGAACTTGCGCGGATCGAACCGGGCCTTCAGATCGACGGTTTCATAGGGACCAAACCACCAGGCCAGCCCCCCCGCCAGCGCAAGAACAGCCAGGACACGCCCCAGAAACTTCCCAAACCGTCGCATCAGCCAACTCCCCGCACGTCGATCACCGCGTCCTCGATAATCTTCAGGCAGGTCTCGTCCGAAAAGCGGTGATCGGCATCCTTGACCAGCAAGAGGCGCATGTCGGGCCCGGTAGCATGGTTCAAGAGGCGCACCGCCGTATCGACCGACACCGCCGTATCGGCGGTGCCTTGCAGGAAGCGCACCGGGAACGGCAGATGCAGCGGCGCGCGCAGCACCAGATGGTTGCGCCCATCCTCGATCATCCGGCGGGTGACGATATAGGGTTCCATATAGTCCGAGGGCAGTTCCACCCGGCCCTCGGCCGCCAGCTGCGCCTTTTGGCCCGCGTCAAACCCGGCCCACCAGCCATCCTCTGTGAAATCCGGCGCTGCGGCGATGGTCACCATGCCCGCGATCCGCCCTGGCCGCGCCCGCGCCAGCAAGAGCGCCTGCCAGCCGCCCATCGACGAGCCCACCACGATCAACGGCCCCTCGGTCAGGCGATCGACCGCGGCCAGCGTGTCCTGATGCCAGTCTCCGATCGCGCCCTCGTCGAATATGCCTGAGCTTTCACCATGCCCGGAATAGTCGAACCGCAGAAACGCATGTCCCCGCCCACGTGCCCAGGCCTCCAGATGCACCGCCTTGGTACCCTCCATGTCCGACTTCAGCCCGCCCAGGAACACGATGCAGGGGCCGTCGCCCGGGGTGAGATGATAGGCGAGGCTGCGCCCCTGGTCGGTTGTCAGAGTATCGCTCACCGGGCTTTTCCTTTGCTGGTCGTTTTCCCAAGCCTCCATCGCTTTGCAGGCGGGTGCAAGGCTCATTAAGTTACCATATTGTCACGTGACTATAGAATCACATATAGTCGCAACATGGACATGCTTTTCAAAGCTCTCAACGACCCCGCCCGCCGCGCCATTCTGGATCAATTGCGCCAGAAGGACGGGCAAAGCCTGAGCGAGTTGGAAAGCAAGTTCGACATGACCCGGTTCGGGGTCATGAAACACCTCAAGCTGCTGGAGGAGGCGCATCTGGTCCTCACCCGTCGCGAGGGGCGGTTCAAATACCATTACCTCAATCCCCTGCCCTTGCAGGACATGATCAACCGCTGGGTGGCGCCCTTCCTGCAACCGCAGGCACAGGGGCTGGCCGCGCTGAAAGACAAATTGGAAACGGAGAACAGAATGGGAAAGCCCGATTTCATGATGCAGACATTCATCCGCTGCACGCAGGACGCGCTGTGGGCGGCGCTGACCGAAACCGACCAGATGGCAGCCTATCACTTCCTCTGCAACGAGGTGCAGGGCAAGGTCTCGCCCGGCGAGACGGTCGAGTTCATCACCCCCGCCGGGGGCGCGATGTTGCGGCAGGTGACCCGAAAGCTAGACCCGAAGTCCCGCATCGAGATGAGTTTCGAGCCGCTATTCATGGGGCCGGGCGCCGTGGCCTCGGAAATGGTCTATCTGATCGAAACGCAGGGCGAGATCTGCAAGCTGACCATCGAACACTATAATCTCGCCGCCGGGCAAGAGGGCGTCGGCGAAGGCTGGGCGCGCCTCGCCGCCTCGCTCAAGAGCTATCTGGAAACCGGAACCGCGCTGAAAGGGGCCGCGTGATGGAAAGTTTTCCCACTGAACTGGGCATTCTCACCTGCCTGATGATCCTCGCTGCCTCGCTCTGGATTCCCTACGTGATCGGGATCTCCACCGATCCCTCGCATGAAGAGGCCTTCGCCCGGCCAGCGCAGATCTCCAATCTGCGCCCCTGGGTGCAGCGCGCCCACCGGGCGCATCTGAACCTCTTGGAACAGGCGATGCCCTTTGCGGTGCTGGTGCTGATCCTGGCGCTGATGAACGGGTTCTCGACGCTGACCTATTGGAGCGCCATCGCCTTTTTCTGGATCCGGGTGCTGCACGCGGCGGGCATGATCTCGGGCTATGCCCGGATGCCGCTGCGCCCCATCCTGTTCAGCGCAGGCTGGGTCTGCACCCTGTTGATGGCCTATGCCATCTTTGCCGCGCGCTGACCGCGCGGCCGGCCCAAAGTTTCGCGAAACTTTGGGCACAGACTTTCTGCGAAAGTCTGTTGCCTTGACTTCGTCTGCGGCCCCTGCCAAATCGGGCACACACCATAACCCGCAACCGGGCGTTCAGTGGGCGCCAAACCGACGAGGAGCCGCCAGTCATGGCCCAGATCTCTCTCACCTTTCCCGATGGCAATGCACGATCCTATGACGCAGGCGTAACGCCCGCGCAGGTCGCCGCAGACATTTCCACCTCGCTGGCGAAAAAGGCCATCTCGGCCACCGTCGACGGCAAGCACTGGGACCTGCAATGGCCCATCTCGGCCGATGCGCAGATCGCCATTCACACCATGGCCGACGAGGCACAGGCCAACGAGCTGGTGCGCCACGACCTCGCGCATATCATGGCCCGCGCCGTACAGGAGATCTGGCCCGCAACCAAGGTGACCATCGGCCCGGTCATCGAGAACGGCTGGTATTACGATTTCGACCGTGCGGAGCCCTTCACTCCCGAAGATCTCGGCCTGATCGAGAAAAAGATGAAAGAAATCATCAACAAGCGCGAGCCCGTGACCACCGAGGTCTGGGAACGCACGCGCGCGATCGAATTCTACAAGGCCAACAACGAACCCTACAAGGTCGAGCTGATCGAGGCCATTCCCGGCACCGAGCCGATCCGCATGTACTGGCACGGCCATTGGCAGGATCTGTGTCGCGGCCCACACCTGCAACACACCGGCCAGGTCCCCGGCGACGCGTTCAAGCTGATGTCCATCGCCGGCGCCTATTGGCGCGGGGACAGCAAACGCCCGATGCTGCAACGCATCTATGGCGTCGCCTTCACCGGCAAGGAAAAGCTGAAAGCGCATCTGCACATGCTGGAAGAGGCCGCCAAGCGCGACCACCGCAAGCTGGGCCGCGAGATGGACCTGTTTCACATGCAGGAAGAGGCGCCGGGCCAGGTGTTCTGGCACCCCAACGGCTGGACGATCTATACCGAGTTGCAGGACTATATGCGTCGCCAACAGCGGCGTGGCGGCTATGTCGAGGTGAACACGCCCCAGGTCGTCGACCGCAAGCTGTGGGAGCGTTCGGGTCATTGGGAGAAATACCAGGAGAACATGTTCATCGTCGAGGTGGACGAGGAACATGCCCGCGAAAAGGCGGTCAATGCGCTCAAGCCGATGAACTGCCCCTGCCATGTGGAGATCTTCAAGGTCGGACTGAAATCCTACCGTGACCTGCCGCTCAGGATGGCCGAGTTCGGCTCGTGCAACCGCTATGAGCCCTCGGGCGCGCTGCATGGCATCATGCGGGTGCGCGGATTTACCCAGGATGACGCGCATATCTTCTCGACCGAGGAACAGATCGAGGCGGAAACCGCCGAATTCATCCGCTTCCTCAGCGCCATCTACAAGGACCTCGGTTTCGAAAGCTTCAAGGTCAAGTTCTCGGACCGGCCCGAAACCCGCGCCGGATCGGACGCGGTCTGGGACAAGGCCGAAAGCGCCCTCTTGTCCGCCACCCGCGCCGCCGGGATCGAGCCAGAGCTCAATCCGGGCGAGGGTGCCTTCTATGGCCCGAAACTGGAATTCGTGCTGACCGACGCCATCGGGCGCGACTGGCAATGCGGCACTTTCCAGGTCGATTTCGTGCTGCCTGAGCGGCTGGACGCCACCTATATCGGCGCCGACGGGGCCAAGCATCGCCCCGTGATGCTGCACCGCGCAACGCTGGGCTCTTTCGAGCGTTTCATCGGCATCCTGATCGAGGAACACGCGGGCAAGCTGCCCTTCTGGCTGGCGCCGCGTCAGGTGGTGGTCGCCTCGATCACCTCGGAGGCGGACGACTATGTGCATCAGGTGGTGGCCGAATTGCGTGCCGCAGGCGTTCGGGCCGAGGCCGACACCCGCAACGAGAAGATCAACTACAAGGTCCGCGAGCATTCGGTGGGCAAGGTTCCGGTGATCCTGGCCGTCGGTCAACGCGAGGTCGAGGAGCGGACAGTATCGGTCCGGCGGCTGGGCGAGAAACAGACCAGCGTGCAGAGCCTGGCGGATGTTACAAAAGAGCTGGGACAGGCCGCGACGCCCCCCGATCTTCTGTAACAATTCTCACGAAAGCAGCGCAGGCCAGCCCCCGGACCGAGGGCTGGCCTGTAACATTTCCGGCCCACGCCGCAAGAATCCCTTTGTTTATCGCAACACTTGCCCAAGAATTCTGACGGGAATGTGAGACACGGGGTCGTGAATTCAAACGACGCCCACCGCACACTACCTTTGACTTGTCCAAAGCAGACATATCACACGATCACGAAGGGATGACCGACATGTCGAACACCGCAAAGACCCTGGCCATCGCAGGCGCCGTCGCAGCAGCACTGGCCGGTACCACCACCACTGCCAGCGCCCAGGCCAAGGAGAAATGCTATGGCGTTTCGCTGGCCGGCAAGAACGACTGCGCCGCCGGACCCGGCACCACCTGTGCCGGCACCTCGACCGTCGACTATCAGGGCAATGCATGGACTCTGGTCGATGCCGGCACCTGCGAAAGCATGGAACTGCCGGCCCAGGCCGATGGCTCGGCCCGCAAGGGTTCGCTGGAAGCGCTGGAACGCGACCTGCCCGCATAAGCCGGCACCAGATCGCGGGGCGGGCCGGAGCATCGGCCCGCCCCTATTCTTTCTATCCCCTTGCCCATCCCCCATTGCCGCAAAGGATTGGACAGATGCTGGACACTTCCCGGACTAACAACCAACTGCCTGCCTTGCCGGGCGTCGGGTACAAGCCGCAGCATTTCGCCGAAATCCTCGAGGCGCCCGGCCCGGTGGGCTGGTTGGAAATCCATGCCGAGAACTACATGAGCGATGGCGGCCGTCCGCTGGCGCAACTGCGCCACCTGTCCGAGCGGTTCCCGATCTCGGTGCATGGGGTCGGCCTGTCGATTGGTGGCGAAGGTGCGCTGGATGCCGACCATCTGGCCCGGCTGAAACATCTGGTGGGCTGGCTGAACCCGGCCAGTTTCTCGGAACATCTGGCCTGGTCCACCCATGACAGCCATTTCCTGAACGACCTGCTGCCGCTGCCCTATACCGACGCCACGCTGACGCGCGTCTGCGATCACATCGACCAGGTGCAGGATATGGTCGGGCGCCGGATGCTGCTGGAAAACCCATCTTCCTACCTGGCCTTTGCCGAAAGCAGCTGGTCCGAGCCCGATTTCCTGCGCGAAATCGCCCGGCGCACCGGCTGCGGATTGCTTCTGGACGTCAACAACGTCTTTGTTTCGGCCACAAATCTCGACTTTTCACCGCAGGGTTATATCGACGCCTATCCGCTGGAGCATGTGGGCGAGATTCATCTGGGCGGCCATGATGAGGATACCGACGACCACGGACACCCGCTGTTGATCGACAGCCACGGGCGCGAGGTGGTGGATCCGGTCTGGGCGTTGCTCGACTACGTGCTCGACCGGTCCGGGCCGAAACCGATCCTGATCGAATGGGATACCGATGTGCCGGACTGGCCCGTGTTGCGGGCCGAGGCCGCGCGCGCGCAAAGGGCGCTGGAGCGCATCCCGGCATGAGCGTCTCGCAAACCCAGTTTCACACCGCGCTGCTGGATCCGGCCAGCGCGGTGCCGCAGGGCCTGTGCGACGCGGGCGCGCAGCCGGCGGGCCGGCGGTTTGACGTCTATCGCAACAATGTCGCGGTCTCGCTGACCGAGGCGATGCACCAGGCCTTTCCCGTGATCGCCAAACTGCTGGGTACGCAGAACATGGACGGGCTTGCAGGCATCTACCTGCGCCAGCATCCCCCCACATCTCCGCTGATGATGTTCTATGGCGAGACATTCCCCGAGTTTCTGGCCGGGATGCAGCAGCTGTCGCATCTGGGCTATCTGCCGGATGTGGCGCGGCTGGAACTGGCGTTGCGCCATGCCTATCACGCCGCCGACAGCACGCCCATCGACCCGCAGGCGCTGGCCATCGACCCCGAGGCGCTGATGGCTTCGCGACTGGAATTCGCCCCCGCGATGCGCCTGTTGCGCTCGCCCTGGCCGATCCACGCGATCTGGCGGTTTAACACCGAAGACGACGCGCCCAAACCCGCACCCGAGGCGCAGGACGTGCTGATCACCCGGCCCGAATATGACCCGATCCCGCAGCTGCTGCCCCCCGGCGGCGCCGACTGGATCATCGCGCTGCAAGGCAGCGCCACCATCGGCGCGGCCTATGAGGCCGCCGCCGAACAGACCCCCGATTTCGACCTTGGCGCCACGCTCGCCCTGCTGCTCCAGGGCGGCGCCATCACCTCACTCACAGAGCAAGGACAAGACAATGAACCCACTCGTCTCGATCCATAACCGTGTCTTCGGCCTGGTGGAAACCGCCGGAGATTGGCTGTTGCCACTGTTTGCCCGTTTCACCTTTGCCGCCGTGCTGCTGGTCTATTACTGGAATTCCGGCCTGACCAAGCTGGGGGACGGGATTTTCGGCCTCTTCAGCCCCTCGATCGGCGCCTATAGCCAGATTTTCCCCAAACAGCTCGAAGCGGTCGGCTATGACGTATCGCAACTGGGCCTGTTTCACTGGGCCGTGGTCATGGCGGGCACCTATGCCGAATTCATCCTGCCGCTGCTGATCGTCATCGGCCTGTTCACCCGTCTGGCCGCGCTCGGCATGATCGGTTTCGTGGTGGTGCAGTCGCTGACCGACGTTTATGGCCACGGCGCCACCGATCTGGCCACGCTGGGTGCCTGGTTCGACAATCAGGCCAGCAGCGTGATCATGGACCAGCGCCTGTTCTGGGTGTTCACCCTCAGCCTGCTGGTGATCAAGGGCGCCGGGGCGCTGTCGGTCGATGCGCTGATGCGCGGTCGCACCCAGGCGGCCATGGCCTGAACGCCTTGCTGGCCCGCGCTCCCGGCGTGGGCCAGAACCTTCAGAAATGCGCCTTGGGCTCGTCCGGCTTGCCCGCGGCCACGCCCAGAACCCCGCCCACCGCGGCAAAGGCGATGGGGAACATGGTGAACACGTTGAAGCCAAAGGCGTGATACATCCCCGCCGCCGACACCAGCAGCAGCACCCCGCCCCACAGCGCCCGCGACCGCGCCATGGCACCGCCCGCAATCGCCAGCATCGGCGCGATGATCGAGGTCATCTGCACCAGATCGGCATTCTCGACCTGCTCGGCCAGCCCGTCGATTTCGCCAAAACGCTCGATCGCCTCGACATAGCCAAAGCTGAAGAAGCCGACCAGCATGCCGATCAGACCGGCGATGATCCCCAGAACAAGGGCGGCATTGCGCATCTTGGGTTCTCTCCTGCGTTTCCCTACAGGCCCGACATAAGGCCGGTCCTAGTCCAGACCAAGGGCCTGACGGGTGCCGGGGGTCCAACCGAGGTAAAATTCCCCTCCGGCTTCGATCAGCGGCCGTTTCATCAACGCGGGATGCTCGGCAATGAGATCCAGCGGCGCGCGCGCGCGATCGGCCTCGTCCAGCCCACGCCATGTGGTCGAGCGAGTGTTGAGAAGATCGCCGCCAAATCGCGCCCAGGCCCGGCCCAGGACGGCCGGATCGATCCCGTCGGCGCGCACATCGACAAGCCGCGCATCCGGCAGGGATTTCAACGCCTTGCGGCAGGTATCGCAATTCTTCAGACCATAGATCAGCATGGCGCCCCCTTCTTGTTACTGCGGAAATATCGCGCATTTTGCGCCTCGACACCCCCTTTTTCTTGATTTTTGCACGCACCGTGCAATCTTGTGGCCGGAGCTTCCGGCCTCTCGGCGTCCGGCATGGTCATGCTGGACCGCGCGCCGCCTGACCGGTCGCCCGTTCGCGACCCCGCCAATTAAAGGGGTGACCTGGAAGGTAGAAGGAGACACGGGACATGCCTACCGGCACCGTGAAATGGTTTAACGCAACAAAAGGTTACGGGTTCATTGCCCCCGATGACGGGGGCAAGGACGTTTTTGTTCATATCTCGGCTGTCGAACGGTCCGGCCTTACCGGACTTGCCGACAATCAGAAAGTGTCCTTTGAGATGCTGGACGGACGTGACGGCCGCAAGATGGCCGGAGACATCAAGCCACTGTAACGGGACCACCCGGAACGTTCCGGGTCATGCAACCGACGGCGGCCGGCCTGCGCGGCCGCCGATCCCTTGTTATGACCCCGCATTGCAGGGCGGCAGAATTCAGGCTCCGCCTTCGCTATAACTGATAACCTCTTGAAATTCTCGCCATTCTCGCGCTGAGAGGCCCGAGGCCTCTTGTGTCACCGCCTCGCCCGCCAGCATCCGGCGCAGGCTGTCGACCATCTGTGCAGACAGGTTCACCGCACCCAGCCGGTAATCCTCGAACGCCTTATAGGCAAAGGGGACCCAGTCGGCGACCAGGCGGCACATGGTTTCTGCATAGACCCGGATCTCGTATTGCGCATGAGGGTCGGCGCGCAGGCGCAGGAAATGAAACAGGTTGTGCAGATCGACCTTCCAGTACCATTGGGTATAGATATTCGCCGGCAGGTTCATTCGCGCCAGTTCGCGCGCCAGACCCTGCTGGCCCTCCTGCCCGATCATCGCTTCGTAGTTGTCATAGCAGCGGGCGCTGTCGGCCTTGAGAATCTCCAGCACGCGCGCCGCCTCTTTCCCTTGCAGAGCCTCACCCCGGCCCTGGTTGTTGACCGCCGATTGCGCCGCCACATGTTCCGGTGCCGGGATATAGAATTCGCGGTCCAGGATTGAGTAGCGCGCCGAATATTCGTTCACATTCGCGGTCCGGTGCCGGATCCACTGCCGCGCGACAAAGACCGGTAGTTTCACGTGCAGCTTGATTTCGCACATCTCGAACGGGGTCGAATGCCAGTGCCGCATCAGATAGCGGATCAGCCCCTCATCGTTCTGCACTGACTTGGTGCCCGTGCCATAAGACACCCGCGCCGCCTGGCAGATGGCCGCATCATCGCCCATATAGTCGATCACCCGGACAAAACCGTGATCCAGCACCGGATGCGCGGAATAGAGTTGCGCCTCCATCCCCGGCGACACTACACGGCGGGTCGGCGCGGTCTGCGCCCGCTGGGCGTCGATCTCGGCCAGTTGCTCTGGAGATAGCGGCATCAGGGTCCCTTTCACTAGATGAGTCGCAGCGCCACTATATATTGCATTGCTCCACACAAAAACCGCCATATCAGGTATGGCTTTTTAGACACCCTATTTGGCTTTCCCCAGACCCGTTCAGGTTGCGATTGACTTTCACCGTTTCAGCCGGGACTATCTCTCAAAATGATCTGACAAAGAGCAGAGGCAGGCAGTTATGAAATCCTATCTCGTTGCAGCCGCAACGTGCGCTTTTTTGACAGCGTGCGGCGGCTCTGATGCCGTATTCGGGACAGGCGATGGCTCTGATACCGGTTCTGGGACCGATGGCGGAACTGATGGTGACACCGGGACACCAATTCAGGGTGATCGCGTCGTACCCCCTGGAACCCCCTCGCCGACCCCTGCCGCTGGCATTTTTAGAAGCGAGCCAACAAGCACCGAAGACCCCTATACCGGCAACGGCTTTGCTCGAGATGTAAGGTACAACGCCGCCGACGACACATTCTCGGTCGACAACCTCGGCTTCGACGGCGACAACACCTATTCCCGTGGCGCAGCTGTCAGCAGCCTAGGACCCTACGCCGTATACGAGGCCGACGCACAATTCCTGGACAGCTTCGACGGTGAACCGGTGAACCAGTTCCGTCACCGTGCCATTTATGGCGTTTCGACCTCGCGCAACACGCAATTCGCGATTGTCCGGACCGGCGCCTATGTCGACTATGGCTTCGGTGGCTTCATCTATCAGCGCAACAACAACGTGAATCTACCGACCACGGGCCAGGCCCTCTTCACCGGCAAGGTTGCCGGTCTGCGAGACTATAACGGGGTTGGTGCGCTGGAATACACCACAGCCGATATTCGCATCGCAATTGATTTCGACGATTTCAATGATGCCACCGGAACACGGGGCGATGCTGTTCGCGGCGTGATGGACAACCGCCGCATTCTGAATATGGACGGCGAAGACGTCACTACCAGCACGCTGAGCAGGATCAATACGCAGAACAATGTTTCCTTGACCGAAATTCCCACTGCCACCTTTACCGTGGGCCCCGGTGTGATGGACGACAATGGCGAGTTGCTGGGTAAGATGACCAGCTATTACGTGGACAACGAAGGTAGAGCGCAGCTGTTCGAGGAAGGCAACTATTACGCCATCATCTCGGGCGACAACGCTGACGAAATCGTCGGGGTGGTCGTTCTGGAAACGAAGCGTGACCCGGTTGCTCCATCGGTCCGTGAAACCGGCGGCTTCATCGTCTACAACTGAGGCCGGTGATGCGGCTACCGCCAAAGATACGCCGCCCGGTTGCTGTTCTGGCCTTAATGGCTGGTTTTATCCAGGCGCCTGCCCTTGCGCAGGGGCCCGCCCGGTTGAGCCCCGACGAATTGCGCGCCACCGCCGTTCAGGCGCTCCGCATCGGAGCACCTGAGCAGGCCTACAGCTATGCTAGAGCCTTGGTTCAACGGGATCCAGCGGACCGTCAAGCGCTGCTGGTACATTCCCGTGCCGCGCGGTCTCTCGGCCGCTTTGACGAAGCCCGAGAATCTGCCCGGCAGGCTTGGCGACTATCCGAGACTGACGAGCAAAAATACGCAAGCTCGATGGTCATGGCTCAGGCACTGGCATCGGATGATCGGCGCACCCTGGCGCAATGGTGGCTGCGCCGCGCCGTCGAACATGCCCCCTCCGAGGAGTTGAGCCGGATTGCCGTGCGCGATTTCCGCTATGTGCGCGCTCGGAATCCGTGGCTGACGCGGCTGTCCTTTGCGATCACCCCGGACAGCAACATCAACAACGGCTCGTCACAACGATCCTCGTTTCTGAACTACAAACTGTCCGAAGTGCTCTATGGTCAGCCGGTGGAGTATCAGCTGGGTGGTTCGGCCCGGGCGTTGTCGGGGGTCGAATACGCGCTCGGGCTGACAACGCGATACCGATTTCGCGAGTTGCCGACCCGCGCGCATGACCTGATCCTGTCGGTCGATCTGCGCGCCTATTCTCTGTCTTCCGAGGCCAAGGCCCTCGCCCCCACCGCCCGCGCCAGCGATTTCTCCTTTGCCTCCTACACGCTGGGCTATGGCCAGCGCGGCATCAATTTCGACCGGCGCGGCGAGTACCGTTTCTTTGTCGATGTCGGGCAGAGCTGGTATGGCGGCAACGAATATGCCCGCTTTGCGCGGCTCAGCCTGGGGCAAAGCTACAAGCTGGACAGGGGGCGCCAGATCAACGCCCGCATCGCCACCGAACGGCAATGGGGTGTCACCCGCAGTGATCAGGACACGATACGCGCGGATCTGTCCTATACTCTGCCGCTCGCAGGGGGGACGACGCTGTGGACCAATCTGACCGGGGCGGTGGCGACCTCTGACGTGGCCGCAGACGAGTTCGACGAAATCGCGCTGCGCGCCCAGATCACCTTTGCCAAACCGATCCTTGGCGCCACCGCGCAGCTGGGGCTGTGGGCCCGCAGCCGCGACTACGATGTCTCTCCGCATGATCGCAACGGCCGGCAGGAAGACAAGTACGAGGCGGATTTCACGCTGATCTTCAACAAGATAGACTATTACGGCTTCAACCCGACCATGCGCATCAGCGCCTCGCGCACCGAAAGCAACATCGCGCTTTATGACGCGCGCCGGTTCGGAGTGAATTTCGGCATCCAATCGGCGTTCTAGGTGGTCTCGACATTGCCGGCCACTGCGCTAGGCTTCGCCCGACACCCAGAACAGGAAATCAAGCGATGCCGCTCAAATATCTGCATGTCATGGTCCGCGTGAAGGACCTGGAAAAATCCATGGCCTTCTACGAATTGCTCGGTCTGCGCGAAATCCGCCGCTACGACAGCGAAGAGGGGCGGTTTACCCTCGTCTATCTGGCCGCACCCGGTCAGGACGAGACGCCGCTGGAGCTGACCTATAACTGGGATGGTGACGACGGGCTGCCCAGCGACAGCCGCCATTTCGGGCATCTCGCCTATGGGGTCGACGACATCTATGCCACCTGCGCGATGCTGCAAGAGAACGGTATCACCATCAACCGGCCACCGCGCGACGGGCGCATGGCCTTTATCCGCTCGCCCGACAATATCTCGATCGAGCTGTTGCAGAACGGTGCCGCGCTGGACCCGGCCGAACCCTGGGTCAGCATGGACAGCACCGGCCACTGGTGATGCGCCGGGACGCCGCTGCCTGTCTGCTTGCACTGCTGGCAACGCAGGCGTCGGCTGTGGAATGCCGCCTGGCCCTTGCCCTGGCGCTCGATGTCTCGCGCTCGGTCGATGCCCGCGAGGATCGGTTGCAGCGGCAGGGGCTGGCGACGGCGTTGCTGGCCCCCGAAGTGGTGCGCGCAGCCTTGTCGACACCGCAACCGGTGGCGCTTGCCGCCTATGAGTGGAGCGGACCGACCAACCAGCACCTGCTGGTAGACTGGGTGCTGATCCGCTCGCGCGCCGATCTGGAGAGCGCCGCCGCCCGGATTGCGGCGTCTCAGCGCGCCACGACCGAGGCGCCCACCGCAATGGGACACGCGCTGGCCTATGGCGCGGCGCTGCTGGCGCGCGGCCCCAACTGCCTGTTCCACACGATCGACCTGTCGGGCGATGGCGAGAATAACGAGGGCTTCGGCCCACGCGCGGCCTATGCCACACCGGCGTTTGACGGGATTACCGTGAACGGGCTGGCGATCAACGGGGCCGAATACGAGACCGAGATTCAGCTGATCCCCTATTTCGAGACCGAGGTGCTGCATGGCCCCGGTGCCTTTCTCGAGGTGGCGCAGGGCTTTGCCGATTTCGAACGCGCCATGCGGCGCAAGCTGGAGCGGGAACTGTCCGGGCTGGTGATCGGGGGGCTGCGATGATCCGCGTGTTGACGCTTCTGGTCCTGCTGCTGCCCGCGCCCGGCTGGGCCGGGTGTCGGCAGGCGTTGGCACTGGGGCTCGACGTATCCGGCTCGGTCGATGCGCGCGAATACCGGTTGCAACTCGAGGGGCTGGCCGCCGCGCTGCTGTCGCCCGCGGTTCAGTCGCGCCTGCTGGCGATGCCCGGCCACCCGATCCGGCTGGCCGTCTATGAATGGAGCGAACCGGGGTTTCAGCGCCTGATCCTGCCCTGGCGGCAGATCGGCACCACAGCCGATCTGGAGGCAGTCGCGGCCACCCTGCGCGCCACCCGCAGGGCTGCGGCGCCGCCGGGAACGGCCGTCGGCCCCGCGATGCGTCACGGGGCCACCCTGCTGGCCCAACAGCCCGATTGCTGGAAACGCACACTCGACCTGTCCGGCGATGGCAAGCACAACATGGGTCCGCATCCCCGCGCCGTAAAGGCCGCGCTGGAGGGCACCGACCTGACCGTCAACGCGCTGGTCATTGGCGCGGACAGCATGACCTCCACGGACCTCCGCCAGACCCAGATTGGAGAGCTGTCGGCCTATTACGGCGCCTGGGTGATCCTGGGGCCCGGCGCCTTTGTCGAGGTGGCGCTGGGATATGACGATTATCAGGCCGCAATGGAGCGGAAACTGCGGCGCGAGCTGGAGGGGCTGGTTCTCTCTGCCCTTCCCGCCCGCACCGCGACGCAGCTACACGCGCCTGTCCTGCCTGGGCCTGTCCTGCCTCAATAAATGTACCGGATCTGATCGGTCCAGTACCGCTCCACCCGCTTCAGAGCCGAGGTGATCTCCTCGATTCCGTCGGGCCCCAGCACGCCACGGCTTTGCAACCCCTCGGCATGGCGCATGAACAGCTCGGCCACCACATCTCGGATCTCGCGACCACGCTGGGTCAACCTGACCCGAACCGACCGGCGGTCGATCTCGCAGCGCTGGTGATGCATATAGCCCATCTCGACCAGCTTCTTGAGGTTGTAGCTGACATTGCTGCCCTGGTAATAGCCGCGGCTTTTCAATTCGCCCGCCGTCACCTCGTTATCGCCGATATTGAACAGCAAAAGCGCCTGTACCGCGTTGATTTCCAGCACGCCGACCCGCTCGAACTCGTCCTTGATGACGTCGAGCAGCAGCCGGTGCAACCGCTCGACCAGAGACAGCGCCTCCAGATAGTTTGCCATGAAGCCTTTGGCGCCGGCCTGGGCGATCTGCCTCTCCATACTCATCCGTCTCTCCGACTCGCTGCTGCTTGCCGAACACTCTGAGACGAAAACCCAAAGAATCAGTTAAGTTGAAAACTGTGTTATTTTTGAAACGTTTGCGCGATATCCGCGATCAAATCCCGATAACGGTCCGGGGCAGAGACCTGCCCCGTGACCCATTGATAGAGATCCTGGTCATTCTCGTGCAGCAGCGCGTCGTAAAGATCGAGCGCGCCCGCATCCATCGCCTCGATATTGCGGTCGGCATAGGCGGACAGGATCAGGTCCATCTCCTTGATCCCGCGCCGCATCGACCGCATGCGCATCCGTTTGATCCGGGTTTCGCGGCTTTCGCTCACTCGGTTTGCTCCATGATCTGGCGCAGCTGCTTCTCCAGCCGCGCGGCGCGTTGGCCGCTGGCCTGAAGATCAGCGCGAAGGCTGCGCAATTCGGTCAGCAAGGCCGCCATGTCGCGGGCGGTCTCGTCGGTCTCGGTCAACGCCTCGCCGCCCTGCCCCTCGCCGGTGATCAGCCAGACGATCGAGACATTCAGCAGCCCCGCCAGCATCGACAGACGATTGGCGCGCGGCTCGGAGAGGTCGTTTTCCCAGCCGCTGATCGTGCTCTTTTTTACCCCAAGACGGCGGGCCAGTTGCGCCTGGGTCATGTCCGCGGCCTCGCGCGCCGCAGCCAGACGGTCGCCAAAGGTCGCGGCCTCGGGTCCGTACCAATCGGTTTCGTCGCTCATAGCGGTCCTTTCCGGTTGCCTCCGCAACCTGCTTGATCGTCGGTTGGGCGCACCCTATGACAGGGACGCGCAACATTCAAACCGAGGCCGCCATGAGTTTCCTGTCTGCGACATTGTCCCGCGTCAAACCCTCGCCCACCGTTGCCATGACGGCCAAGGCAGCCGAACTCAAGGCCGAAGGCCGCGACATCATCGGGCTGAGCGCGGGCGAGCCGGATTTCGACACGCCGCAGAACATCAAGGATGCCGCAACCGCCGCCATTGCGGCGGGCAAGACCAAGTACACCGCGCCCGACGGCATTATCGAGCTGAAACAGGCGATCTGTGCCAAGATGCAGCGCGACCACGGGCTGACCTATACCCCCGCCCAGGTCTCGGTCGGCAGCGGCGGCAAGCAGACCCTCTATAATGCGCTGATGGCGACACTGAACCCGGGTGACGAGGTGATCATCCCCGCCCCCTATTGGGTCAGCTATCCCGACATGGTGCTGCTGGGCGGCGGCACGCCGGTGGTGGCGGAAACCGCGCTGGAGACCGCATTCAAGCTGACACCGGCGCAACTTGAGGCCGCAATCACGCCGCGCACGAAATGGTTCATCTTCAACTCGCCCTCGAACCCGACCGGCGCGGGCTACAGCCGGGACGAGTTGAAGGGGCTGACCGATGTGCTGATGCGTCACCCGCATGTCTGGGTGATGTCGGACGACATGTATGAACATCTCGCCTATGACGGGTTCGAATTCTGCACCCCCGCACAGGTGGAGCCGGGCCTTTATGAGCGCACGCTGACCTGCAATGGCGTGTCCAAGGCCTATGCGATGACCGGTTGGCGCATCGGCTATGCGGCGGGCCCGGTCGAACTGATCGCGGCCATGCGCAAGATCCAGTCGCAATCCACCTCGAACCCCTGCACCATCAGCCAATGGGCAGCGGTCGAGGCATTGAACGGCACGCAAGAATTCCTGGCCCCGAACGCGACGCTTTTCAAACGCCGCCGCGACCTGGTGATCTCGATGCTGAATGCCATCGACGGCATCGAATGCCCCACCCCCGAGGGCGCGTTCTATGTCTATCCCTCGATTGCCGGCCTGATCGGCAAGACCACGCCCAGCGGTACCGTGATCGACAGCGACGAGACCTTTTGCACCGCATTGCTGGAAGAGGCCGACGTGGCGGTGGTGTTTGGCGCGGCCTTCGGGCTTTCCCCGAATTTCCGCGTCAGCTACGCTGCCTCCGATGCGGCCCTGACCGAGGCCTGCACCCGCATCCAGCGCTTCTGCGCGTCACTGACCTGAAACGGGAGACACCGGAATGGGCGCCGAATTGCCAGACTATTACTTCCGGGTCCGGGAAAACGGCGCCTTTGTCTTTCGCGTCGACACGGAAAACCGCCAGCGCCGGATCGAGATGGATCACATTGCCGTCGTCAACGTCAAGAATGGCGATATCAAGCCCCAAGGCGGGCGCACGCTCAGCCCCGAGGATCTGCGCGAGATCAAGCGCTGGATGGCCGAGCGCACCAACCTGCTGGCGCGGCGCGATATCGACGATATCCACCGGGCGGTGGATTACCTGAACCTGACCACGCATTGGGTGCAATCCAAGGCGAGCGACGCGCAGCTGGAAGAGGTCACCGACGCCCTGTTACTGGCCATGCACGACCTGCGTTCGGTGCTCGTCCGTAAGAAGGCGGACCGGCTGATGAAGGGTTGAAGGTCGCCCCCTTTCGGCAAACAGAATTTCAAAGAAATTCTGCCAAAGAAAATCTCATTTTCTTTGGACATTTTCTTTGCAAGAAAATGTGCCTGAACCGCGCGTGCGGCTAGTTCAACAAGCGGATCGAGCGGCACCAGAACCGGGTCATCAGCAAGCTTCCCGCGCAAGCGAGCCCCAGGGAAAGGCCGGCCCAGACGCCGATCCCTTCCCAGTGCAGCACGAATCCCAGCATGTAAGAGGCCGGGATGCCGACCAGCCAGTAACTGACCGCGGCCATGATCATCGGCACGGTCGTATCCTGCACCCCGCGCAACAGGCCCAGCGCCATCACCTGTGCACCATCGACCAGCTGGAATAGCGCCGCCATCGCCAGCAGCCCGACTCCGATGGCCAGGATCTCGGGCCGGTTCGGGTCGTCCGGCTCCATGAAGAGCGAGATCAGCGGCTCGGCGCAGGTCAAGAACAGCGCGATCGTCACCAGGGACATCATCAGCGACATCGCGATCACCACCTTGCCGCCGCGCGCCATCCCTTCGCGGTCGCGCCGGCCATAGGCATTGCCCGCCCGGATAGTCGCGGCATTCGACAAGCCCAGATGCACCATGAACGTGGCCGCAGCCAACTGGATCGCGATCCCATGGGCGGCCAGCGGCACCGCCCCCAGCCAGCCCATCATCACGGCAGAGGCGGAAAACAGGCTCACCTCGGCCAAATTGGTCAGGGCAATTGGGACCCCCAGCCGCACCACGCGCCGGAACATCTCGCCATCCGGTCGCCAGAAGCGGCGGAACAGCGTGTGCTGCGGAAGGACCCACAGCGCATAGGCCACCACCGCCACCAGCGACACCATCTGGGTGCAGATCGAGGCAATCGCCGCCCCGGTTATTCCCAATTCCGGCGCCCCCCAATTGCCGAAGATCAGAGCATAGTTGGCAGCTGCGTTGGCAAAGACCGACAGGACCGTGATCCAAAACACGACCTGCGTCCGCTCCAGCGCCGCGAGATAGGATTTCAGAACCATCACCGTCAGCGCCGGCATCATACCCCAGCCCGCGACTCGCAGATACTCTGCCGCCATGGTGGCAATCTCGGGCTCCTGCCCCAACGCCAGCAGGATCGGCTGCGACCAGATCAACAGGGGCAAGGCCAGCACCGTAAAGATCAGCGAGGCCCAGAGCCCCATCCGAGTCGCCCGCCGGATGCTGGTCTCGTCCCGCTCGGCGGCAGCGGCGGCCACCATCGGCATCACCGCCCAGCCAAAGCCCGCGCCCATCAGGAACAGCACGAAGAAATAGCTGCTGCCCAGCGTCACCGCCGCCAGCGCCTCGACCCCGTACCAGCCCAGCATGACCGTATCGGTCAGCCCGATGGCGAATTGCGCCAGATGCCCGCCGATCAGCGGCAGGCCCAGCACCGCGATTGCCCTTGCATGGCCGCGATATGTCATCACCTTGGTCATTCGCCCACGCTTAGGTGCGGCCCGACGTGAGGGCAAGTACCATCTTCGCCGTTTGCGCCACCGTCCTGTCCTGATAGCCTGACAGAGTCTCCTCAACTAAAGAGGGTGCGATGCCAGACCCGTTCGACCGATTGATCCCCGAAGCCCGCGCCTTTTTGGCTGAGTTGGCGGCCAACAACAGCCGCGACTGGTTCACGGCGCGGAAAGCACGTTACGACGCAGAGCTGAAACGCCCTGCAGAGTTGTTGCTGGATCAGGTGGCGGCGCGATTGGGGCCGGGCACCGCGACCAAACTGTTCCGAACGCAGCGCGATGTGCGGTTTTCCAAGGACAAGACGCCCTATACCACCCATCTACACCTGCTCTGGACCACGCCGGAGGGGGCGCAATGGTTCTTTGGCGTCTCGCCCGACTATGTCACCGCAGGCGGCGGGCGGATGGGGTTCGACACGGCCACGCTGGCCCGCTATCGCGCCAGCCTGCCCGAGCGGGGCGAGGTGCTGCGCGCGGCACTCGCGGCGCTGATGGATCAGGGGCTGCGCCTGTCCGAACCGGAACTGAAACGGCCCGCGCCCCCAATCGCGCCCGGGGATGCGCTAGCCGATCTGGCCCGGCGCAAGTCGCTGACCGCCTGGATCGACCTGCCGCCCGAAGGGAGCGACCTGCTCGGGCGCATCGTGGTGGCATTTGACCGCCTGCGCCCGATGCAGGCGGCAATGTCCCAGTTGCTGGAGACGAGCAAATGACAATGCAGACAGAGACGATTGATCTGAACGACAACCCGTTCTTTTTGCGCCGCTGGGGCGATCCGGCGCTGCCGCCGCTGCTGATGCTGCACGGCTTTCCAGAATTTGGCGGCGCCTGGGCCGACCTCGCGCCGCATCTGGCCCACCGGTTTCACTGCATCGCCCCCGATCAGCGCGGTTATGGCCAGAGCTGGGCGCCCGAGGGCGTCGCGCATTACGCCACCTCACATCTGGTTGCGGACATGGCTGCGCTGGCCGAAACCCTCGGTGCGCCGCTCACCGTGCTGGGGCATGACTGGGGCGCGGCGGTGGCCTATGGGCTGGCCATGTTCCGCCCCGAACTGGTCGACCGCCTGATCATCGCCAATGGCGTTCACCCGGTGCCGTTCCAGCGCGCGCTGGCGGCGGGCGGCGCGCAATCGGCGGCCTCGCAATACATGAACGCCCTGCGCGCGCCCGAGGCGACCCAGCATTTCGCTGCCGATGGCTACAAGGCACTGACCGGTTTCTTCACCCGCTACATGGGCGGGCAGGGCTGGCTTAGCCCCGAGCGGCTGGCGGACTACAAGGCCGAATGGGCACGCCCCGGCAGGCTCGACGCCATGCTCAACTGGTACCGCGCCTCGCCTCTGGTGATCGCCGCCCCCGGGCAACCGCGCACCGATCTGCCCGACCTGCCGCTCGACCGGTTACGGGTGCGCTGCCCGCATCTGCTGCTCTGGGGGCCGGACGACCGCGCGCTGTTGCCCGAGGCGACCGAGGGGCTCGAGGCGTTCGCCTCCGACCTCACCCGCATCACCATCCCCGGCACCGACCACTGGCTGTGCCATCAGGCGCCCGACCGGGTCGCCGCCGCCATCCTGGACTGGATGCCCCAACCGGAGACCGCCCCATGATCACCGTCCACCACCTGGCGCAATCGCGCTCGCTGCGCATCCTCTGGCTGCTCGAGGAGCTGGGCCTGCCCTACGACGTCATCCGGTACGAGCGCGACCCCAAGACCCGCCTCGCCCCGTCCGAACTGCGCGCCATCCACCCGCTGGGCAAATCGCCGGTGATCGAGACCGACGGTATCCGGCTGGCCGAATCCGGCGCCATCGTCGATTACCTCTGCACCCGCCACGCGCCGCAGATGATGCCGCCGCAGGACAGCCCCGCCTGGGCCGAACACTTGGAACTGATGCATTTCGCCGAAGGCTCGGTGATGACGCCGATCCTGCTCAATCTCTATGTCGGCCTGTTGGGCGAGGCAGGCGCGCCGCTGCATCCGCGCATCCAGGCGGAACTGACCAGCCATTTCCGCTTCATGGAGGACAGCTTGCGCCCCTCGGGCCATTTCGTACTGGATGGGCTCAGCGCCGCCGACATCCTGCTCAGCTTTCCCGCCGGCGTGGTGGCGCGGCTGGGCCGTGCGGCCGAGTTTCCCCGGCTCGCCGAATTCGCCGCCACCATGGCCGCGCGCCCGGCCTTCCAGCGCGCGCTCGCCGCGGGCGGCGGCGACTAAAGCTCCCGCAGGTGGCGGCGACTGAGATCAGTCCTGCTTGGCCCGCTGGTCGGGATGCAGGGCAGTGCCCAGGATATGCTCGGACTTGTGGATCACGTGATGGGCGTGGCCCACGATCAGCGGGTCGGGTGCGCCGACCACCTCGATATCCTTGCCGGGATAATCAAGCGTCGACAGGAAATGCCGCATGCAATTCAGACGCGCGCGTTTCTTGTCGTTCGATTTGATGATGGTCCAGGGCGCATCGGCGGTGTCGGTGTAAAAGAACATCGCCTCCTTGGCCTCGGTATAATCGTCCCACTTGTCGAGGCTCGCCTTGTCAATGGGCGACAGTTTCCACTGTTTCAGCGGGTCTGTCTCCCGGCTCTTGAACCGGCGCTGCTGCTCCTCTTGCGTGACCGAGAACCAGTATTTGTACAACCGGATGCCCGAGCGCACCAGCATCCGCTCCAGGTCCGGCGTCTGGCGCATGAACTCCAGATACTCATTGGGCGTGCAAAAGCCCATCACACGCTCGACCCCGGCGCGGTTGTACCAGGAGCGGTCATAGAACACCATTTCCCCCACCGTGGGCAGCTCCTGCACATAGCGCTGGTAGTACCACTGACCCTTTTCCTCCCAGGTCGGCTTGTTCAGCGCGACAACACGGGCCTGGCGCGGGTTCAGGTGCTCCATGAACCGCTTGATGGTGCCGCCCTTGCCCGCGGCATCGCGGCCCTCGAACAGCAGCACGAACCGCTCGCCGGTCTCTTGCGCCCAAAGCTGAACCTTCAAGAGTTCGGCCTGCAACATCGCCTTTTCCGCCTCGTAGGGGCGGCGGGACATCTTGCGGCTATAGGGATACTTGCCGCTTTCAAAGGCATGACGCACGCTCTCCGGGGTCGGCATCCGCCGGTTCCGCGCCGATCGCGGCCCCGCCTCCATCAAGGGCACGGCCACGGTTTCAACCTTGGCATCGGCAGCCGGGTCTTGCGCGCCGACCACCTTGACGACGGGATCGGCGGCACCCGCGCCGTTGGCCTTGCTGTCTTTTTGCGGGGCGATGGGCTTTGCTTTCTCCAAGAGTTCTGTCTCCTCGTTTTCCGTTCTTTCCGATCTGGGCGCGACTTTAGCCGCCCCGCAGTGTCGCCGCGTTGATCCGTGTCAAGAAAACGTTACAAATTGGCAGATCTTTCCATGGCAGGTCCCGCCTCCACCCTTCACTTTGCTGCAAATACTCCGGGGGAGGTGACAAAATTCTGCGAATTTTGCACCGGGGGGCAGCGCCCCCTAGCGGTGCCCCCAGTCGTCGGGATCTTCGGAATTGCCCGGCGACAGCCCCAGAACATCGCCCGCGGTCGAACAGCCCAGCCCCAGCACCGTCCGGTTGGCATAAGCGAAATAGGCGCAGACCTGGTTGATTTCGAGGATCTCGCCATCGTCCCAGCCTGCCGCGCGCAGAGCCGCGACATCAGCCTCGAACATGTCCGCCGGTGCCTCGGTCAGCTTGCGCACGTAGACCATCGCGGCCCTCTCGCGCGCCTCAAGCGGCGCTTGTTCGGGCGCCCCCGCCTCGATCGCCGCCCGGATCGCATCGCTGCTAGCCGGGTCGCTCAAAAGCCGTACCAACCCTGCGAAATGATGCTCGACACAGTAAACGCAGCCATTCAGTGAACTGACCCAGACGCCTAGCACTTCGAGAAACCATTTGGGAATGCTGTTGCCCGTGTGGTGCAGCACATTCTTATACAGCGCCATATGCCCTTCCATCGAGTGAGGCCTGAGCGAATGCACCATCATGATATTGTCCACATTGCCCCCCGGCCCGGTCACGCGGTCATAGAGTCGGCGCAGCTTGCCCGTCGCCTCTGTAAAGGGGATGGTTCTTATCCAGCTCATGCGCGCATTCCCTTCGTATCGCTTCCCAACAGAGGAGCGCAGCCCCGACACAAAGACAAGCGCGGAGTTGTCCACAACCCTTAGCGTCCCTCTTTCCCCCGACCACATCACCTGCCATAATGCAGGCCAACCCAAGAACATGAGCAGCCCCATGCCCGAAGATCTTCTCAGCGGAGCCAACACCGCCACCTACGACGCCTCCTCGATCGAGGTGCTCGAAGGGCTGGAACCCGTTCGCAAACGTCCCGGCATGTATATCGGCGGCACCGACGAGCGGGCGCTGCATCACATGGTGGCCGAAATCCTCGACAACTCGATGGACGAGGCGGTGGCCGGGTTCGCCAACCGGATCGAGGTGGAACTGCACGCCGATTACGCGCTCACCGTGCGCGACAACGGGCGCGGCATCCCGGTCGACCCGCACCCGAAATTCCCAGGAAAATCAGCGCTCGAGGTCATTCTCTGCACCCTGCACGCGGGCGGCAAGTTCTCTGGCAAGGCCTATCAGACCTCGGGCGGCCTGCACGGCGTCGGCGCCTCTGTTGTCAACGCGCTCTCCGATTCCATGGTCGTGCAGGTGGCCCGCGACAAGCAGCTTTTTGAACAGCGCTTTTCGCGCGGCCTCCCCCTCGGACCCGTGGAACAGATCGGCGCTGCCCCCAACCGGCGCGGCACCACCGTCACCTTCCACGCCGACGAGGAAATCTTCGGCCACCACCGGTTCAAGCCCGCGCGCCTGTTCAAATCGATCCGTTCCAAGGCCTATCTGTTCTCGGGCGTCGAGATTCGCTGGAAATCGGCCATCGACGATGGCGAAACGCCCACCGAGGCCACCTTTCACTTCCCCGGCGGGCTGGCCGACTACCTCAAGGAAACGCTGGGCGCCGCCTCCACCTATGCCGAGCAGCCCTTTGCCGGTACCGTCGATTTCACCGAGAAATTCAACACCCCCGGCAAGGTCGAATGGGCGATCAACTGGACCCCGTCCCGCGACGGTTTCATCCAGTCCTATTGTAACACCGTCCCCACGCCCGAGGGCGGCACGCACGAGGCCGGGTTCTGGTCTGCCGTCCTCAAGGGCATCCGCGCCTATGGCGAGCTGATCAACAACAAGAAGGCCGCCCAGATCACCCGCGAGGATCTGCTGACGGGCGGCTGCGCGCTGGTCTCCTGCTTCATTCGCGAGCCCGAATTCGTGGGCCAGACCAAGGACCGCCTCGCCACCGTCGAGGCGCAGCGCCTGGTCGAAGGCGCCGTGCGCGACCATTTCGACAACTGGCTTGCCGCCGATACCAAATCCGCGGGCGCCATCCTCGACTTCCTCGTGCTGCGCGCCGAAGAACGCATCCGCCGCCGTCAGGAAAAGGAAACCCAGCGCAAATCCGCCACCAAGAAACTGCGCCTGCCCGGCAAGCTGGTCGATTGTTCCGCCACATCGCGTGAGGGCACGGAACTGTTCATCGTCGAAGGCGACAGCGCCGGTGGTTCCGCCAAGATGGCGCGCGACCGCAAGACCCAGGCGCTGCTGCCGCTCAGGGGCAAGATCCTGAACGTGCTGGGCGCGGCGTCGTCGAAACTCGGCTCCAACCAGGAGATCAGCGACCTGACCCAGGCGCTGGGCGTCGGGTTGGGGACGCGGTTCAACGTCGATGACCTGCGCTATGACAAGATCATCATCATGACCGACGCCGATGTCGACGGCGCCCATATCGCCTCGCTGCTGATGACTTTCTTCTTTACCCAGATGCGCCCGATGATCGACACCGGCCACCTCTATCTGGCCTGCCCGCCGCTCTACCGGCTGACGCAGGGGGCGAAACGGGTCTATTGCCTGGACGAGGCCGAGCGCGATGAATGGCTGGCCAAGGGGCTGGGCGGCAAGGGCAAGATCGACGTGAGCCGCTTCAAGGGTCTGGGCGAAATGGACGCCAAGGACCTGAAAGACACCACCATGAACCCCGAAACCCGCAAGCTGATCCGGGTCACCATTGACGAGGACGAACCCGGCGAGACCGGCGACCTGGTGGAACGTCTGATGGGCAAGAAACCCGAATTGCGGTTCCAGTACATCCAGGAGAACGCACGGTTCGTGGAGGAGTTGGATGTTTGAGGGCTTCAAAATACAAAATACATTGAGAGGATGGAGGAGAAACAAATCAGATGAATCTGGAAAAGGCACTGTTATCTTTAAGATAATTATTTACTTAGCCGCTTTTTTCCTAATGATTCTATTCTGGCGCATCGCTGTTCCAATTCTGTTATTCGTATTGTTTGTTTATGCTTGGCACAGGAACCAAGTAGAAGAAGCTGCTAAAAAGGCACGCCAAGAAGCACGAATGGCGGCTGCCAAAGAAGAATGGCTCGCAGCCCAAAAAGAAAAAGAAATTGCCAAGGCAAAACTTAGAGATTCAGATATTCAACCTGAGCCTTACACCTACGAAATAGGCCGACATGCTAATGAGACACTGGCCATGCGATACGGTATTGCCAACACCGTCGTAGAAGTTACTCCTTACTTCTATTACGCTAAGGGCGGAGCAAAGATACGAAATCCGGATCGAGATACGAAAAGAACTGTCGACGGCAGGACAATAAAGTTACGCAAGCTGGAGAAGGTGATTGGCAAGGAGGATCAATACATCGTCGAACTAAGTGATTTTCGAAACAGAAAAGCAATTGCGGTAATTGAAAAAGGTACGGAGTACGTCAAAACATTTTTGCCAATAGACAAAGACTGGTTTGAAAAGCACAGCAAGTTAGAAGTCCTTCTAAAAGGCAACAAAACCATGAGGTTGTCTGAAATTGCCAAAACTCATCGTGACTATATATTGAAAATTATGTGACAGCAAATCTGGCGTGTACAACAAACTTAGGTTAGGGAGCCAGCGTAGGGTGGGCAGTCCTGCCCACCGCCCCCTGCCCACCGCCCGCACAACCCCACAAAAATACCTCCTCCGCCACCCGTCACCCCCCTTGCGGCACCCCAACCCCCCGCATAGATTCCCCCATGCAGGCGGCGGTTGACCGCGAGGCCCCGCGCCCCTGCTGCGTCGAAAGTCTCATCGCCCTGCCCCCTTTGGGTCAGGCAACCCTGACACCCAGAGCAACGGCCAAGCTACCCCTCTCGGCAGGCATGGTGCCCGCCGGACCCGTCAGGAGACCAACCCCATGTCCAAGGAAAAGAATCGCGGCAATCGCGAGGCCAAGAAACCGAAGAAGGAAAAGCCCAAGGTCCTGGCCACCGCCGGACTGGCGAAACCCGCCCCGGTCGCCCCCCGCGCCAAGGGCAAGTAACCTCCCGTTTCCCCCTCGGTCTTTAGCAACAGGGGGGCGGGGTCCAACCCGCCCCCTCGGCTGATCTGGACAATCTCCCGACAGCCGGGGCCATTGCGCCGGTCTATCAGCGCCGGACGTGAATGTCGTAATGCGTGCCCTCACCCTGCCGGTCGAAGCGCGTAAAGCCACGCGCGCGCAACGACGTCTCGATCCGTTGTGGCGAAATCCAGCTTTCGTTGCACTCATAGAACAGGTCGGTAACCCGGTCGAAAAAGGCGCATTGCATCAGTTGCGCCAGCACCACCTCTTCGTGCCCCTCGACGTCGATCTTGACGATCACGCGGGCCCTGGGCGTACCGATCTTTCTTTGCAGCTCTGCCGCTGACAGGGTCTTTATCTCGATCACCCGGCCGGGTTCGTCGAGCTTGCGGCCATTCATACCTTCGAGAGAGGCCGCGCCGGAATGATCCTGTCTCAGCGTGATCTGCGCCGTTCCCACGTGATCGGATACCGCCGCACGATGCACCCGAACGGATCGGCACCGGTTCAGGCGCAGATTGCGCTTGAGAAAGACCGCCGTATCCGCAACCGGTTCGAAGGCATGCACTTTCCTGCAATTGGGGTTGAGCGCGGCAATCACCGCATAAAGACCCTGGTTCGCACCGATATCGAGAAAGACAAAAGGCTCGTCCACCGATTTCAGATAATCCGAGAAATAGAACCCGTACGATCCTCTGACATAAAACTTGTATGTCCAGTCCCCGGTGTTCTCTGCCAGCTTGATCCCATATGCGGAGTCGACACTGGGAATGGCCGGAAAGAACCGGCGCGCGAGATCGTTAAACAAGGTCATGGCTCTCCTGACGTCAGATCTGTCGTCCATGACTGTAACCGCGCCTAGACTCTACACAACCGGCAAAAGCCCGTCCTGCCGCTACAAGGGTTCCGCCTGGCGAGAGGTATCGCCGCCCGTCTCACAGCTAATCACAAGAATACTGCGCTGCCATTGCAGGATCGCAGGTGCTTACCCTAACTTCGGTGCATGAACGTCCTCACAGATAACCAACTGCCACTGATCCTGTTCTGTTTTCTTGCCGGCTGTTTGGGCACGGGCTGGTTGCTGTTGTACAAGCCCGCAGGGCATCGGGCGTGGAAAATCGCCGATCTGGTCTGGGTCGTACTGGGCGGTGTTGGCGCGCTGGTGGCGGTGCTGGCGGGGCTGTACAAGGCCGATCACTCGCGCCTCGACCGCCAGATCGACATCGCCTATGCCGCCACCGCCGCATTCGACCGCGACGCGGCGCGCTTCCGGCTGCGATTCTGCGACCCGGCCTATGACGACGACATCGCCGTCCTGTGCGAGAAGGTCGAGTTTCTGTCTGCCTCGACCGCCAGCAATGCCGATCTGCCGCTTTTCATCGCTGTCACCGGCGAGGTGGCGCCGCTGGCCGGTCTGCACCTGCTGTTCGGCAGTCCCAGCATGCGCGACATGTCCGATCAGGTCGAGTCCTTTGCCGTCGACGAGTTCCTGGTCTTTGCCACGCTCGATACCCCGACCGAGACGGCGCTCGAGGCGATGCGCCGCAAGGTTCCGCTGATTGCCAGCGACTTTCAGATCCTTGCCCGCGCCTATGAGGATCTGATCGCGCAGATCGGCAAGCTGAAATCGGAATGGGAGTATCTGCAGGCCAATGCCCATATCCTGCTGATCCAGGTGCTGGCATTGTGCCTTGTCAGCTTTGCCGCGCCTTTCCGGCTGGGCAAATCCATCGTCGAGCTGCGCTAGCCCCGTGCAATGGTTTTCGCGATCTCATTGACCAACAGGCGCAGTGCCTCGGTCTGGGCGGCGGCAAAGGCGGGGATCGTGGCCTCGTTCATCGGCACCGAATAGGAAAACCGCCGGGCGCGCTCCAGATTGCCATGCGCGGGTGAGGTCAGGAAATACTGCCCGGAAAAGGCCAGCGCCTGCCCCGGCACGCCCGACAGGCGGTGCACCTTGACCGCAACCTGGATATCGGCCAGCCCCTCGAACGGCCAGGGATCGGCGGCGACCGAGGCGGTCAGCGCCTGATCCAGCCCCGCTGCCAGCATCTCGGTCAGGGCGCGTTCGGGCTCATCCGCCCAGAATCCGGTCTTGGTGGGCCGCAACACCCCGTCCTCGCCCAATAGCGTGATTTCGCTGTCGCTGACATAGGCGGGCAGGTCCATGCGCGTCACCTGGATGGTACGGGCGCTGTTGCGATAGGTCTCGACCCCGGTGATCTCGGGCAGCAGATAGCGTTCCTCGGGGCCGGCGCAAGCGGCCAGCGCCAGAAGAGCAAGGGCAAACAGTCGTCTCATGGGTCAGCGTCCTACGAGCAGGGAATTGGGTTTGCGCCGGATCGCCTGAACCAGCGCGTTGAGCGAGCGCACGGTGGCGCGCAGATCGCCGATGGCAGCCTGCACCTCGCGATTGACGGGCGAACCGGGGCCATAGGCGCCGATGGTCGCCTCGGCGCTGTCGGCCAATGCGTCGAGCCGCGCCGCAAGATCCGGCAGGGTCTGCACCGCCAGGGCAACCGAGTCCGCCGCCGTGCTGGCGGTTTCCAGCGTTCGGTTGAGGTTCTCGACCGCGCCGCCCTGCCGCAATTCTTCCAGCGCGCGCTGCGCCTCTCCCAGCGCACCGGCCAGCGCGCCGGGTACCTTGTCCATATCCTCGTTGCGCAGGAAGGCGTCGGCAGATTGCAGAACCCGGTCGGCCGAGGCAGTCACATCGGCCAGCGGCAGCGCATTGGCGGTCTCGATCAGCCGGTCGATATCGGCGACCAGCTGCGGCAGCTCGGCGCTGGCGGTTTCGACATTTGCTGCGGCATTGCGCATATCGCCCAGCGCATCGACCAGGGTCTGGGCGACCTGTTTCTCTTCAAATGTCGTGAGCGTGTCGTTGACCGACCCGGCGGCATCGCGGATCGACACCAGCGTCTGTTCGGCCTGCTCCAGCGCCGCGTTCAGCGCGGCGGGCACCCGTTCCACGTCTTCACTGCGCAACAGCGTATCGGCGGATTGCAGGACCCGGTCGGCCGAGGCCACGACCTCCTCCAGCGGCAAGGCATCCGCCTTGGCCACCAGCGCGTCGATATCCCGGACCAGCGCGGGCAGTTCGGCGCTGGCCGCCGAAATACCGGTCGCGGCGGTCCGCAACTCCTCAAGCGCGGAAACCAGTTTCTGCGCGCCCTCCTCCGCCTCGAACCGCGCCAGGACCGCATTGACCGAGGCCAGCGCCTGGCGCAGGTCGTCGGGCAGCTTCTGCAGGCTTTCCGACCCCGCCACCGCATTAACATTGCCCAGCATGTCGCGCAGATCGGCGGGGATGCGCCGGGTATCGCCGTCGGCCAAGATGACGTTGACGTTTTCCAGTGTCTCGATGGCACGCTGCATCAGTTCCTCGACCGGCAGCGCCGCCACCCGGTCCAGTACGTTCTGCGAGGCCACCGCCAGCGTATCCGGTGGCGTCGGTAGCGACGGCATCGCGGGAAACGGCGTCGACTCGCGATCCAGCGTGGCGGCGGGCGCATCGGGGTTTTCCTGCAACTGCACCACCAGCCCGCCCGAAAAGAACGAGGCCGGCATCAGCTGCGCCCGCACGCCACCGCGCTCGACCATCGTGGCCAGCAGCGACAGGGTATCGTCGGGGGTCGAGACATCGTGCAGACCCAGTCGCCCCGGCTCGATCGTATAGATGACCTGCATGCGGATATCGGGCCTGCCCCCCGCACTCTCGTCGATCTCGGCCGAGAGATGACGCACCTGCCCGACCTTTACGCCCCGGAACATCACTTCGGACCCGATCTTGAGCCCACGCACCGACCCTTCGAAACTCGACATCACCTCGACGGTGGCTTGCAGGCTGTCACCCAGCAGGCTGTCCCGGGCAGACTCTTCGGTGGCATAAAGGTCAAAGATCGGCCGCTTGCCCAACGCCTTGCCACCCGAGATGGCGGTGTCGAAGGCAATGCCTCCCTGCAACAGCGAGGCAAGGCTGTCGACCTTGAGCTGGATGCCACCCTCGCCCAGTTCCAGCCCCGCGCCCGACACGTTCCAGAATCGGGTGGCCGAGTTGATCAGCTTGTCATGCGGCGCCTCGATGAAGCCGGTCAACAGGACCGAGCCGCTGAGCGCGTCATAGCGCACGGCGGCGATCTTGCCCATCTGCACGCCCTTGTGCAGGATCGGCGCCCCCACCGAGACCGAGCCGCTGTCGGGCGCGATCAGCACCACCGCCAGCCCCTTGGTGCCCGGCGGCACGGCGGGCGCCTCGGCCTCGGCGACGAAATCACGTTCCGCCTCGCCCTCGACCGCGTCCCAGTCGGCGGCGATATAGGCACCCGAGAGCAGCGTGTTCAGCCCGCTGATACCGCCCGGCCCCACCCGGGCCGTGACCCGCCAGAACCGTGCATCGCTGTCCAGATAGCGTTCCAGTTCGCGGTGGATCTCGGCCTCGACGATGACGCGGCTCAGATCCTCGCTGAAGCGCATGCCGCTGACCCGGCCCACCGAGACCTCGCGAAAGCGGATCTCGGTCTTGTCGACCTCGATCCCGGTGGCGTCGGCAAATTCGATCCGGATGGGAATGTCGCGGTTGGAATAGTTCTGCCAGACCAGCGCAAGCGCGCCGGCCACGGCGGCGACCGGCACCAGCCAGACCAGCGACAGGCCGCGCCAGCCGCGCGCCACGCGCGTTTCGATATCCGGTTGCCGCAGCGGCGGAGCGTCACTCATCCCGATCGTCATCCCAAATCAATTTGGCGTCCATGGCCTGCGCCGACAGCATGGTACATATCACGGAGAAGGCGAAACACACCGCTCCCAATCCCGGCAGGAACGACAGGATCGCCCCCAGATGAACCAACCCGGTCAAGAGCGCCACCACAAACACGTCGATCATCGACCAGCGACCGATGAATTCGACGAATTCATAAAGCAACAGCCGCCTGCGCCGGTCCATCTGCCAGTCGAAATGCACCGACCAGGCCAACAGCGCAATCACCACCACCTTGACCACCGGGATCACGAAACTGGCCAGAAAGATCACCCCCGCCACCAACAGATCGCCCGAGCGGGCAAACAGAACGATGCCTTCGAGGATGGTATGCCCCTCTTCATGGCCGAAAATCTCGTTGCTGAGCAGCGGATAGAGATTGGCGGGAATCAGGAACAGCACCCCGGTCAGCAGCCAGGCCCAGACCTTTTGCAGGCTGTTGGGCAGGCGTGCATGCAGCACCGCACCGCAGGTCCGGCAGCGGGACGGCCCGGGCGCGTGCACCGCGCCGCAGTTGTGGCAACCGATCCAGCCCATGTCGGCGGCACGGGTCATCGGCTTTTCTCACGCATCAGCGCCCAGATGGTCCAGCGGCAGACCGAGGCGTTCTTCAGCGCCAGCACCAGAACCATGACGCAGAAGAGCCAGAAGGCGGTGCCGAAATCGACCCGTGCCAGGCCGGCGACCTTGACCAGCGCCACCCCGGTCCCGATGATGAACACCTCGGTCATCGCCCAGGGCGCCACCGCCTCGGCCAGGCGGAAGATACGGCGCGAGGCAGGCGCCAGCCGGGGACGCCGCAGCGACCAGACCACATAGACCAGCGCCGCCGCCCGCAGCATCGGCAGGGCGATCACGAACAGCCCCACCACCAGCGCCAGCAGCAGGTACCAGCCATGGGCCAGCCCGGTGACCATGCCCAGGATAGAGACCTCGTGGCTCAGCCCCTGCCGGGACAAGGTCAGAAAGGGAAAGCTCAGCATCGCCACCATCAGCACCGCAGAAGTGAGCGCCAGCGCCAGCGTGCGGTTCAGCGTGTCGCGGCGCGGCGCGATCAGTGTGAAATGGCAGCGGGTGCAGCGGGCGATCTGGCCCGGCGCCACCGGCGCGGCCACATGCAGCCGGTCGCAGGCGGGACAGGCGATCACCCCGTCCGGGTCGCGCGCGAACAGCGCCGCCCAGGCGGCCTGTTCCTCTGATTTCCTGTCCGTTTCAGTCATCCCGTCCGGTCCCGGCGTTGTAGCCGCATTCTTGCCCATACCACGGCGAGGGCAAGTGCTATCTCCGGTAAGCCCGCGCCAGAACCTCGGGATCGGTGCCGGCAAAATAGCGCATCAGCGTCCAGAGGTTGCGCGCACCCCGGCGCAGCCAGCCGCCGTGCAGATAGCGTTCGGCCCCGGTCACTGCCCGGTGCGGCAAGAGCACGGGCGCGCGGGCCAGCGCGCGCACCAGATGCACGTCCTCCATCAGCGGCTGGTCGGGATAGCCGCCCGCCGCCTCGTAATCGCGCCGCCGTATCAGCAGACCCTGATCGCCATAGGGCAGACCAAACAGCCGCGTGCGCAGATTGGCCCAGCCCGCCACCCAGGCCGCCCCCGGGCCGCTGGCGCGAAAGGCAAGCCGGAAACAGGCCGGATCATCGCTGGCCGCGATGTGATCCGCCACCACCTCGGCCCAGCCGGGATCGGGCAGCGTGTCGGCATGCAGCACCAACAGCCAGTCGCCCCGCGCCGCGTCGCAGCCGCGCCGCAACTGCCCCCCGCGCGAGGGCGGGCCGATCAGTACCTGCGCCCCCGCCGCCTCGGCAATTGCACAAGTCGCGTCCTGCGAGCCGCCATCGCTGACGATCACCTCGCGGATCAGGCCGCTTGGCAGCCCCTCGATCAGCGCCTCCAGCAGGCGCGGCAGGCCGCTTTCGGCCTGAAGGGTCGGGATCACGATGCTGAGCGGTGCGGGCACGGGCGGTCTCCTGCGGCCTCTGGTCAGGCGGTGCGCTTCTCCTATATCACGGGGTCGAACATGATGACGAGGACCCCAGATGCCCAGCCGCCGCATCCTGCGCCTGAGTGGTGCCGACACCGACAGTTTCCTTCAGGGGCTGGTCAGCAATGACATCCGCAAGCTGGATCAGGGGCTGGTCTATGCCGCGCTGCTGACGCCGCAGGGCAAGTATCTGGCCGATTTCTTTCTGTGCCGCGATGGCGACAGCGTCCTGCTCGACATCGCCGAGAGCCTCGCCGACGCAACCCTCAAGCGCCTGAGCATGTACAAGCTGCGCGCCGCGGTCGAGATCGGCGACAGCGGGCTGCACCTGCAACGCGGCACCGGTCCCGCCCCGGCGGGCGCCCTGCCCGACCCGCGCCATCCGGCGCTGGGCTGGCGGGCCTATACAGCAGCGCCCGAGAGCGATGACGGCAGTGACTGGGACGCGATCCGGGTCGCCCATTGCATCCCCGAGACCGGGATCGAACTGACCCCCGACAGCTATCTTCTGGAATCCGGGTTCGAGGCGCTGAACGGCGTCGATTTCCGCAAGGGGTGTTATGTCGGTCAGGAAGTGACCGCGCGCATGAAACACAAGACCGAGCTGCGCAAGGGATTGGCCCGCGTCGCCATCGACGGCCCCGCTGAACCGGGCACCGAGATCACTGCCGATGGCAAGCCGGTCGGCACGCTGCATACCCGCGCGGGCGACCGCGCCATCGCTTACCTGCGCTTTGACCGGGCAAGCGGCGAGATGCAGGCGGGAGAGGCACACTTGCGCATGCTCTGATTGATCTTGTCCCGGCGCCGAGGCAGTGTTGGCGCAAAACCACGAGGGACGGGACATGCTGCAACTCTATGCCGCGATCTGGCGGGTCAGCGGGCGTCGGCAGGTGATGCTGATCGTGCTGTCGCTGGCGATTGCCACTCTGGCGGCGGTGCCGCTGGAGTTTCAGCGCAACATCGTCAACCTGCTGACCGACGAGGCGATCGACGCTGGAAACTTGTTCCTGCTGGGCGCCGGTATGGGCGTCGCCATCCTGGCCAGCCTGGTGCTGAAATTTCTGACCGGTTTCCTGTCCGGCACCCTGGGCGAGCATGTCATCCGCCTGATCCGCATGCGTCTGGTCACCCGCGCCGCCGAAGGGGGGCACAACCTGCATCAGGGCACGTTGACCACCGCTGTCAGCGCCGAGGCCGAGGAACTGGGCAAATTCGCCGGTGGCGCCTTTGCCGATCCGGTGGTGCAGATTGGAACGCTGGTCAGCGTCATCGGCTATATCTCGTCAACGCAACCGGGCCTGGGCCTGATCGCCCTGTTGATGATCCTGCCGCAGATCGCCATCGTGCTGCTGTCTCAACGCCAGGTGAACCGTTATGTGGCGCGACGGGTGAAGCTGTTGCGCGCCGCCGGCAACCGGCTGAGCGAGGAGGACATCGCCGCGGCGGTCACAGAGGTCGAACAGACCTTTGACGAGATCTATGCCACTCGCCGCAACATGTTCCTGTGGAAGCTCTCGACCAAATTCGTGATCAGCGCCATCAACGGCGCCGGTACGGTGGCGGTGCTGATGCTGGGCGGCTGGCTGGTGCTGCATGGACGCACGGATGTGGGTACCGTGGTCGCGGCGGTCAGCGGGCTGGGCCGCATTCAGGCCCCCACCGCCTTTCTGATCGCCTTTTACCGGCAGGTCAGCGCCAACCGGATCAAGTTCGAACTGCTGCGCGAGTTGTTCGCGGAGCGCGCATGAGCCCCAAAAAGCAGCGGGCCGCCCTCTTGGGACGGCCCGTATCGCGCAAACGACGTGACGTCACGCGCGTTCGGAATATTCCATGGTTTCGGTGTTCACCACGATCATTTCATCCTGCCCGATAAAGGGCGGCACCATCACCTTGACCCCATTGTCCAGCAGCGCGGGCTTGAACGAGTTGGCGGCGGTCTGACCCTTTACCACCGGCTCGGTCTCGACGATCTTGCAGGTCACCTTTTGCGGCAGCGTGGCATTCAGTGCCTCGCTCTCGTAGAACTCGACCAGGATGGTCATGCCGTCCTGAAGGAAGGGGCGACGCTCGCCCAGCAGGTCGGCGGGCAGTTCGATCTGCTCGTAAGTCTCTGCATCCATAAAGACCAGCATCCCATCGGATTCATAGAGAAATTGCTGATCCTTCTGCTCCAGACGCACGCGCTCGACCTTGTCGGCGCTGCGAAAGCGTTCGTTCAGTTTCGAACCGTTGCGCAGGTTGCGCAGCTCGACCTGGGCAAAGGCACCGCCCTTGCCGGGCTTGACGTGATCGACTTTCACAGCCGCCCAAAGCCCACCATTATGCTCCAGCACATTGCCGGGGCGAATTTCGTTTCCGTTGATCTTGGGCATGACATAATTCCTTCACACGACGGTTGATGCACCCATTTGCGCCCCTATATCTGGCGGGACGGCCCCAGGCAAGACAACGAAACCTAGTGCTGCATCCGCAGCGAGCCATGCAAAATTTGCAGTACACCCATGCAAATTAAAGGTACCCGAATCGTGCCCGATCCGTCATAAGGAACGCCACGCCGAAAATTGCAAGAGCAAGAACAACAAGGAAGACGAGATGAAAGATTTCGTTGACGGCACCGCCTTTAACAACGAGCAAGGCAACCGTGCACGTAAACTCTTCGCGGCCGTTGTGTTGGCCGCGCTCGACGATGCCATCGCCGACGACAAGAAATATGGCAACGGTCCCGAGCAGATCGCCCGCTGGGCCCGGTCGCGCGATGGGCGCGAAGTGCTGAGCTGTGCCGGCATCGACCCGAACGAGCGGGTTGTGCGCGGCCTGATGGAATTCGTGGGGCGCGGTGTGCGCACCTCGGTCGCGCTGTCGCGCGAGGAAAGCGAGCGTCGCAACGCCGCCCAGGCCGAAGCCGCCTGAGACCGGCCTTGCCACATGCAAAGACGCGCCCTGTTGTCGGGCGCGTTTTTTGTTGCCCGACGTCGGGCAGGTGATCGTTGCTTTCATCCGCGCCGCAACCCGCCCGCGACCTGCCGCGCGGGGACTATCCAGCCGACCCGGAATCGGGTCATCTGAGCCAAACGGAAAGGGCCGCGCATGGTTCGGGCGATCATGATCCAGGGCACCGGCAGCAATGTCGGCAAGTCGATGCTGGTGGCGGGACTGGCCCGCGCGTTAACGCGGCGCGGGCTGCGGGTGGCCCCGTTCAAGCCACAGAACATGTCCAACAACGCCGCCGCCACCGAAAACGGTGGCGAGATCGGGCGCGCGCAGGCGCTTCAGGCCCGCGCCGCACGACGGGTGCCCCATACCGACATGAACCCGATCCTGCTGAAACCCGAGACCGATACCGGCGCCCAGATCGTGGTTCAGGGCAAGCGCGCGGGCACCATGCGCGCGGGCGATTACCGCAAGAACAAGGCGCATCTGCTTGAAAAGGCGCTGGAAAGCTTCGACCGGCTTTGCGGCGACGCCGATCTGGTGCTGATCGAGGGTGCCGGCAGCCCGGCCGAGACCAACCTGCGCGCGGGCGACATCGCCAACATGGGCTTTGCCTGCGCAGCGGGGGTGCCCGTGGTGCTGGTGGGCGACATCCATCGCGGCGGTGTGATTGCCCAGATCGTCGGCACCCGGGCGGTGCTGGAGCCGGGCGACCTGGCGCAAATCCGAGGCTTTGCGGTGAATCGCTTCAAGGGCGACATCGCGCTGTTTGACGAGGGCCGCGACGACATCGCCCGGCGCACCGGCTGGCCCTGCCTTGGCGTGGTGCCCTGGTTCAACGACGCCTGGCGCCTGCCTGCCGAGGACATGATGGACATTCGCTCGGCCCCGGGTGGCGCCTGCAAGGTGGTGGTGCCGCAACTGGAGCGGATGGCGAATTTCGACGATCTCGACCCGCTGGCGGCCGAGCCGGGGGTCAATGTGGAGATCGTGCCAGCGGGCCGCCCCATACCCGGCGATGCCGATCTGGTCCTGTTACCCGGCAGCAAGTCCACCGTGGGCGACCTGGCCTATTTCCGCGCCCAGGGCTGGGATATCGACCTCTACGCCCATGTTCGGCGTGGCGGCCATGTTCTGGGCCTGTGCGGCGGCTATCAGATGCTGGGGCACAGCATTGACGACCCCGACGGGATCGAGGGGCGTCCGGGCCGGACCGAGGGGCTGGGCCTGCTCGACGTGCATACGATGATGACCGGCGACAAGCAGGTCACCCTGCGCCATGCCACCGCCCTGCCCGGCCGCGAACCGGTCACCGGGTACGAAATCCATATCGGTCGCACCGATGGTGCGGATTGCGCTCGTGCCTGGCTTGAGATCGACGGCAGGCCCGAAGGGGCCGCCTCGCCCAACGGGCGCATTCGCGGCAGCTATCTGCACGGGCTGTTCGCCTCGGACGCATTCCGCGCCCGCTATTTGGGCGAGTTGGGACACGAGGCTCTTGTGGGCTATGAGGACGGGGTCGAACAGGTGCTGGATGCGCTGGCTGAGCATATCGAGGCCCATATGGACCTCGATATGCTCTTGTCCCTGGCAGAACCGCCTCAGCGGCGCTGATCAGTCAAGTTCCTGTGCAGTCAGCGCCCGGTGGATCTCGCGTCGGACCAGCTTGCGCACGTTGCGAGTGATTCGCTCCCCCAAGGCTCCCTGCAATTCCTCGCGCACAATATCGGCCACCAGTTCGCGCAGGCTGTCTTCATCCAGAAACGCTTCGTCTGGCGACAGGATCGACGAGTCCTCTACCACATCCCCCTCAGGATCCGCAGTGGCGTGGACACCAGGAGCGAAATCCTCGTCCTGTGGGGCGTGATCCTGCCAAGTCATCGCCTCGACACTCGTGCCCGAATAGGCATCCGCGCTCAGGCCATCTGGCTCCCAATCTTCCTCGGCCTGGCTGATCATGGTTTCTAGGACCTCGATCCGCGCAGTCAGGCTCTCTTCGGTCAGAACATCTTCGCCGCTATCCTGTTCTGCAACGGAAAACGCATCGGTCTCCTGGAACACAGTCTCCAGGTGGTGGTCAGCCACTTCGGCGTCGGGTAGTTCGAAGACGCTTCCACCCTCGGAACCGCGGGCCTCCATCTCTGGGTCTGCATTCTCGGCCAGTGTCTCGGGCGCGAGTGCGTCCGGCGCCGCTTCTTCGTCTGTCTCCGGCTCTTCAGCCGTGCCTGCCTCGGCAGGCATTTGGCCCGCGGCGGTGGCAGCTGAATACAGGGTCGCCTCTGGATCGGTCCAAGGTGCGTGATCAGCCCGGTCAACAGTCGTTTCTGGCTCGGATAGAGTTGCGTTTTCGGTCGGCTCGACTGTTTCCGCAACCCTCAATGCCGGGGTCAGCACCAGCTTGCCCGGTTTCGGAGCACTCGACGGCACCTCGGGCCGCGCCGCTGCACGCCCCTCTTCGCTTACCAACCGCCGGATCGAAGACAGGACATCTTCGATCTCTACGTTCTTTGCAGGATCAGACATTTGGTATTACCACTCTTGGCCTCGACCAGGAGTGTAGCGAAATTCCGCTGCTCCGACAACAGACGGTGCGAATTGTCACTTCTTGCCCAGTGCCTCGAGCACACGATCCAGATCGCGGCTACGTTTCGAGATCGCTGCAGGCGCGTCCTTGACCATGTTGTAATAGAGAGTCGGGTCATAGATTTGCACGGCCAGGCCCAGCCGTTCGGCGGTCAGCAGGCCCTGCGAGGCCAGCAGTTGATAGGCCGCCAGCGAGCGTTCAGTCCGGGCCGAAACACGGGCCAATTGCGCATCAAGCAGGTCCTGCTCGGCGGTCAGGACGTCCAGCGTGGTACGAGCACCCAAGGTTGCTTCTTCGCGGATACCGTCGAAGGCGACCTGTGCGGCGCGCACCCGCTCGTCCGAAGCGGTAAGGCTTGCATCGGCGGTCTGATAGCGCACATAGGCGTCGCTCACATCTTGGGTAACGTCGCGCTGCACATTCAGGAGGTTGGCACGCGAAGCATCGCGCTGCGCCATAATACGACGCACAGTGGCGGCTAAACGCCCACCAGCATAAAGCGGCTGCGAGTAGATCATCCGCGCGGTTGCGGATTCGTTGAAATTGCTGCCTCCGAAATCGTCGGTCAGGCCGAGATCCGCCTGGAAGCGGACGTTGGGGCCAAGATTCGCCCGCTGTTGTTCGATGCCCAGTTCTAGCGCCCGCACCTGATGCTGCGCCGAAAGCAACGCGGGGTGATTGCGCAAGGCCAGCGCCACCGCATCCTCCTCGCTCCGAGGCAGCCCCGGCATCGACGGCTGTCCAGCGGTGCGACCTGGATGGCGCCCCACCGCATTGATATATTCGGCATGTGCGGTTGTCAGTGCGCCATTGGCATCGGCCAGATTGGCCCGGGCGTTGGCCAAACGCGACTGCGACAAAGCGACGTCCGTGCGGGTGACTTCACCAACTTCGAACCGATCCTCCGAAGCACGCAGTTCCTCACCGAGAAGACGCACGTTGTTCTGGCGGATACCAACTGCTTCCTCCTGCAGCAATACGCTCAGATAGGCAGTGACAGCGCGCAGCAGAATTTGTTGTTCGACCTGTACCAGCGATTGACGTGTGGACAGTACCGTTTCCTGCGCCGCCTGCTTTCCCAGCCGCGCCGCACCGCCGTCATAGATCAGCTGGTTCAACTCCAACCCGGTAAAGAATGTGTCGGGCGAACTGCTGGTCGAAGTCAGTCCGTTGCCGGATTTGGTGTAGTCGCTTTGGATCCGGGCAGTCCAGTTAACGATCGGCCGCAAAGCGGATAGGGCAATGGCAACGTCTTCGTCTGCTGCCCTGAGCAATGCGCGGTTCTGTTCCAGAAGGCCACTGGAATTATAGGCCCCGATCAACGCATCGGCGAGATTGTCTGCAACCGCCGGCCGAGGAGCAGTGGCGAGGACTGCCACACTCGCAGCTAACGCTGCCATCTTCGACAGTCGTCCCGTAAATGTCCGCAACATATTTTCCTGCCTCCAAATGCTCAAATCAGTTTTTGCCCTCTCGCAGAAGACGCTCTTAGACCCGCAAACGCAAGCGTGCTCATTGCGTCGCGCCTGCTCAAAGGCTGAACGCGCGTTCTCGCTCGAATCCCGGCAGGACCGGGGCCGTTGCGTTGAAAGCCTGCCGCCAAGACAGTCCGGAGGCGGATTTGCGCCCGATCCGAACCGTACCCAAGGCACCTTCCATGAAAACCGCGACAATTCGCCCGCCTTCTTTCAGTTGATCCGTCAGCACGTCCGGTACCTGCTCAACCCCACCCTGGATCAGGATCACGTCATAAGGGCCATGTTCGGCTGCGCCTTGAGCCAATACACCCTGATGCAGCACGGCGTTGTCCGCACCGCTATCCATCAGCAGTGTCTGCGCCTCTTCGGCTAGTTCCGTGACCTCTTCGACGGCGACAACCAGTTCTGCCATCCGCGCGGCAAGCGCCGCCGAATAGCCCAGCCCCGAACCCACATCCATAACCACCTCATCGCTGCCGATCGCAGCGGCATCGAGCATCTTTGCCAGCGTTCGCGGCTCCAACATCGTACGCCCTTCGCCCAGGTCGACCATCGTATCGGCATAGGCCACATCACGCTGCGCATCGGGAACGAAGACCTCGCGCGGGACGCTTAGCATCGCCTGGATGATGGGAAACTTGGTAACGTCCGAAGGGCGGACCTGGTTGTCCACCATCATGCGGCGGCGGGTGGCGAAATCGGTCATGGTCTGGCTCACTTGTAGATCGCTTACCGGCTTTTGCCACAACCATACCGCCCCGGCAACGTCCCATCGCGGCAAAACCGGCTTGGGTGGCCCGAATGCCCGGCGAGAATTGACGCAGAGACCGCGCATGCGGACCGGCGAGGTCTGCGCACCCGCAGCGTATGCAGGCGACCAGGGCGCGAATGAAAGTGAAGCGGGCGCAAAATCAATACGGCAGCGGTCTTGCGCTTCACGCTTGCCAATGCTAGATCGCCGCTACACCGCAAGGGCTTATGCCCTGCCGAGGCGAGTTGGCGGAGTGGTGACGCAGCGGATTGCAAATCCGTGTACACCGGTTCGATTCCGGTACTCGCCTCCACACAAAATCAATGACTTAGACGCTTGCAGTCTTTGACCGCTTATCGTGGTCTAAACAAACTTCTAAACATTCCGTTTTTGTTCCGTTCTCTTTTGCTGTGCCTGAATGGCTCTGATCTTCTGTCGGACCTTCTTGGTGTAGTGCAGAACCATGGCTGGACTCTGGCCCGTCACAGCGGCGACAAGGTCGTCACTGCATCCAGCTTCGACCAGTTCACAGGCCGCGTTGTAGCGCCAACTGTGGATGTCGTAATCGACAGCGCCGATGCGCTCTCTGACGTTCCTTACCGCCTGCGATGCGCCACGATAGGACCAGCGGTTAGTTCCGCGCTCATTGGTAAGTATGAACACCGAATGCCGACTTGCAGCGCCAAGGGCTGCGTGCAGCTCTGGCAGGATTGGCACCCAGAGTTCCTTGCCGGTCTTATTCTGCCGAATGACAAACGCACCGTCCTGAATATCGGACCAGCGCATTTCCAGCACGTCCCCGATCCTCTGCCCTGTACCGACGCACAGCTCCATCACCAGCCGTTCTCTGGTGCCGAGTGGGCAATCCGCCCGATAGGCGTCCAGCAGTTCCAGCGGCCATGGCTCTCGCTCTGATTTCTCGGTCTTTAACTCGGGAACGCCCTTAGCGGGGTTTGTCTCCCGCCAACCGAGATCGACGCAGTACTCCATCAGCACACGGAGAACCCGCAGAGAGTAGTTTGCGAAATACGCCTTCTCAGCATTCGCATCGCGCAACCGGATCACATCCTTGCGCTTCATCGCCGCCGGGTTGGCGTCGCCCATGATGGACTTGAAAAAATCGAGATACTTGTCGTAGTCGAGCGCGGTACGCGGCTTCAGGCGCTTGTACTTGGGCGATCTGCGATAATGGTCAACTAAGGCGGAGAAATTGCGCGATACAACGCGCGGGGCCTGCCTCTCGCCCGACAGAATGTCCGCGTATTCTTTCCAAAACTCTGGTGTCCCGAATTCGTTCTGGAACTTGCGGGACGGCCAGCCACGACGTTGAAAGTAGATCCCGTTCCTTTGACGGTAGACGTGCTTGGGTAGCTCACGCTTTGCCATGACGCATCTCCAGCTTATCGAACTCGTCGATGGCCTCTCCGGTGGCAAGCAGTATCTCGATCCTGCGGCCTTCGACCGCGACAGAGCTGACCGACTTGCCCGCCCTCTCCAACGCACTGAGCAAACTGAGTGCCTTTTTCTCAATTGTTCCCAACGACATCGCCAGCTCCTTAACCCTTAAGTTCGCGCAGCCGGGTGGCTGAATGAGGCCTCGTCCTCATGCAAACTACTTGTAGGGTTGAGTCTAGAAACGCGATTCCGGGCAAGCAACCGAGCTTTTCAGTTGGTGTCACTAACTGCATATACCGCTTGAAACAATTCGTGATCGAAAATGGCACTTTTTGTAACGTTCCACGACTTCTGACGCCGCGCTGACGCGTCGAACAGAAGTGGTGTCACTAACTGCATATCCCAACAAGTAATGTATGCATGAGGTGGCCCGCCCCGCTCCTCCTCCGATACTTGAGGTCTCCGGAGGAACGGGGCTGTGTTGCTGCTAGGTCGCAGAACCGAGCCAGCGTCAATCAATGGAACAGACGCGCCAAATAGCTTGCTGGAGCGCCCTTGGTTCATTTTGCACGCAGGGAGTCACGGAATAACACTTCCGCGCCTCTGGGGCGCCTTCTAAACGGCTCTCCGCACGAATTCGCGTTGGGCGGGAAGCGGATTTTAGATGCAAGTGCAACTGTGCCGTGCACAAACCAGAGAAGCGGTCACTCGGAGTCGATAATCTCTCTATTCGTCGGATAGTCACCTAGGCTTTCACGGCCTCCACATCCTTTTATGCTTACTTTTTTTGCGAGGTTTTCCCTTGCCAGTGCGCTTTGAGGCTTCTTCTGCTGCACGGGTACGCTTACGTGCCATCAGAGCGTTGACCGGCGGATCATCAACTCCATCGGGTATGATCGGCTCATGCTCAGGCAGTAGGATTGTGCTATCTGGATCGTTCTCACCGATTTCCCAAGCCTGTCTTATGTGAAGATCGCGCTTAGCTAATGCCACCCCACTGACAAAATGCACGTCCTTGAAACCGTCTACAGATATCGCGGGCGCCAACAAGAACCCGCCAAAGTTCTGATACTCCCGAATAAACCTCTCAAGATTCTGAGGGTTTGGGTGTTCCATGTGCTTAATGCGTGAGATTGTGACCATCATCTCGCCTGGCTGCGATTTAGCCTTCTGCCAGTTGGCGCCAATTATTAGGCCGTAGCCGTGCGGATCACTGACCGTAAGACCTCTGACGATGGCAACGCGAATGGCATCATCGACATCTTCTTCACCGCACTGGTTACGCCAATCTTGGAAGATGCTCGTTGCCGCACCTTCGTTTTCAAAGATGAGCCCAAGGATCGGCGTTACGCCTGGGTACGTGCCCATGGCAACACCTATCCAGCCAGCTTTGTCCCACTTTTTCAGATTAATGGGTGATAATACCCGGCGCTGCCTGTGCGAGAGCCTATCAAAATCCACTAGATCGGGTGGGGGTTCCCCCTTGCCAGGATTGAAACCATCCTCATCACTTTCTTCGGACGGCTTGCTGGCCTCCACAACGCTTTGAAGTTTAGCCTTAAAACTTGCGCTGACGGTATCTTCGATGGGCTGCGCCTTGGCTACGAACTCTTCTAGCGTCTCCTCGCTCGGATTAGAAAAGACGTTTGTGGCGGTCGTCACCATGTCAGAGAAGATCAAAGCGCGGTTAAACCCTTCTTCCTGACCTGCGATGCGGTCAAGGAACCCTTCAACATCGCGGATCATTGTGAAGGTTGTGAGTACCCGCGCAAACATCTCCATGAAAGCATCGCGCATGGCAGGCATATACTCGCTAGCCCGCTCAAATCGCTTGGTGTTTACCAAAATCTCGCAGTAATTGTGATTTTCATCCTCTTGGAAAGACAGGAGCGGATGAGCGCTCGGGTCATCATGTGCAAGTGCACAGAACCTCAGTTCGATGGTGGCTGCCGTCGGGATGATTTCTTCATTCAGGCTTGTTGCAAGTAGCGCCTCTAGGAAGCCCAAAAAGCTCTGGGCAACCCTTACTGTTTGGAAATCGTTTTCTACAACAACCTTCCATTCGGCCCCTAAGAGCATTGAGTGAAGGACTGCGCTCTCGCCATCCCTTAGTTCAATCGTATCAGGGACTTGCTTCCTTGCGGGCTGCGAGAGCGCCTGGGAAATCATCTCCCAGATTTCTTCATCGGATGCTGAAACGGGAAAAAAATTCTCTTGTCTTAGCCGTTTGGTACCGCCCAGCAAAAAGTTGATCGCCAAGCACGACATGAGCAAACCAAGCTGCTCAAGATGATCGGGCAAATAGGCTAAAGTATTGATTTGGTTATTTGATACCTGAAGGAGTGCAATGGAAAGGATGATATCCCTTGTGTTTATCTCATCGCCGCCGGACTTATCCTCGGCCTCCCCTGCTTCTTCCTGCTGGCGGGCCTCCAAGATTTTTTCCAGCTTATAGAAGTAAAGGAAGCCTGGGACGTTACCGGTTCGCAGGCAATTCCATGTGAGCTGCGCGCTGATAACTCTCATGCCATTGCGCACGTGGATGCTGTGATCATCCTCAAAGCGCTTAAGAAGCATAGATAACAAGGACATAAGAGCGCAGTATTCCGCCCAAAATAATCCGCATGCGCCGTAGGCTTGCGCAAGGCCCCCTAGGCAAGATTCAAGATGGCGACGCTCTTCATACTTGATGAACCTCGCCATCGCCCTGCCAAGAAAGCGAATGGCATCATATGGATGATCAGCATGTATTTTCTGTATTCCGCGCTCATAGAGCTGCTGCCCTGCCGCGCTCTCGCTGTTTCTCTTCTCGACAATGGTTAGAACCGATTCAAAAACCTCATCATAGGCAGGATGCTCGCCGAACACCTGCCCAAAGAACTCGAATATCTCCCGAAACCTCTGAAACTGGAATCCGCCAAGATTCTGTGCGTCCTCAAATAGGCGGTCGATGTCTTGAAGGTGCTCGCCAACGCGCTCTGCATCTTCGCGCTCAAGTATGATCCGAACAAGGATCAGAAAGCCTCTCGCATTCGCAGCGTTATTAGGCCGGTCTATCTCTGCGGCCACGTTTTCCAAGTGACAAAGCAGACGATCTGTTCGTTCCTTGTGCTTATCGGGCTCTGTTAAGAGACCGTTTTCATTTAGGGAATTAAGCGATTGCCAGATATTGACGGCGCACTCCACATCCTCGCTGCGGTCGCTGGCAAGGGCAATTTCTTCGATTTCATCATAGAGCGATGAGACAGCTGAAAAGTCATTGAACCAGTAGCAAGCTGTCCAGGCGCGCTGATAGATGACCGATAGGATGAGGCGCTGAACGCCAACTTCGCGGGCATGGCGCTCTGCTCTCTCAAATCGGCCTTCTGTAATCTCACGCGTTTCTTCAAGCTCACGGCTATAGATGGCTGCTTCAAGGCAATCATCAACTAAATCAAGATCAACGCTTGGTCGCTGCGTGAGATCAGATATACGATTTTCTAGATGTTCTAGGGCTTCGATCTTTTCTTGATCGCCGCGCCCGATCTTTTTTCTGCTGTATGTTGGTACGCTGAGCCCAAGCGTATCAATGGCAATATCCTCATTGCCTTTATCGATTACCACTTCAACCAGCCAGCTACGGTCAAGAATCCGAACCGAAAAGCCGTGTTCTTTGGTCAGCTCATCTTCAAGTTCGGCGCGCTTGCGATCTGGGACAAACTGGTTGGTGACAAAGTAGGCCGCTCTATAATCGCGATTAGTTTCTGCGATTTTCTTGATGTCTGATTTGCATTTTGGCCGCCAGTCTTGCTTGGCACTAAAAGCAAACCCCCAACGCTCAGATGCGGCATCCACCCCAAGAAACCAGCGATCTGCAATCTCAGAGCTTACAGGGTAGGTCTCTGAGTCAACCTTGCTATCGCCGCCGCCCGTAGGCCCTGTCTGTGGTATCAGGTTGGGGCAAATCAGTTTCTGGCAGAGTTTTTTGGCAAAGTGCTCAAAGAGCTTTTCTTCGTTTCGGCTGGTGAGTGTATCAAGGTGATATTCAAAAAAGCCGCGCTCCAAGATTTGCTCATCCGCATCTTGGGTGTCGGAAAACTGCTCTGGCCGTCTTGCGCGCATGTAGTCGGAGGGCAATATGGCCTTTGGCATTATTTCACTGTTAGGTTCTTCCGTATCGGTCACACTGTAATTCCTTGCCGAAGGCGCAGCCGCCAATTGCTCGACCTTACTTCGCATACGATGTGTGCTGTCGCGCAAGCTGCCCTAGATGTAGCATCTTAGGCATGGCAGATTGCAACCGCAGTACGCAAGGGAAAGTGACCAGTCAATCATAAGACGGTCAAATGAGTCTCCTACGGAAACCAACGGAGCCTGCAAGCGCAACGCTTTGCCAAAGTGCCAGGAAAAACCGGCTGCTTGCAGCCGCAGCGAATGTCTCCTTCGACGGGCTGCAACGCAGCGTCGTGACGGGCCGACGGAGGTCGGCTTTGGGCCGATCGTTTCACTTGCTTTTTTCAAGCTGCAGCCTTTCGAACAGTTCCAGTTATCGTCTTACTGCGAGGCTGAATAGTCCGAAGAGGCGATCTAAACATTCCCCATCTGTTCTGCTGAATTTTTTCACCCGTCTAAGCAGATTATCATTTCTTATCAGTAGGATACCTAGTCTTGCAAATCCGTGTACACCGGTTCGATTCCGGTACTCGCCTCCATTTCTCCGAAAGCAGTTCCCCGAAAAGCGCTGACACTGTCCTCAAAGAGGTTCTCGGCGAATGCCCGCTTGTCAGGAATGCTCCTCGGCGGCGGTGGCGGCGAGCGCGCGGGTATAGGCCTTGAGCGCGTCTATATGATAGAGCGCACCGACCGGGGATTCGCTGCCGTCCTCTTCTCGGACCACAACCGGGATACAGGGATGTTCGTCGCGATCGAACCAGGGCATTGCCGCTTCGAGCGTGGCGCTGGCGGGCACGCAGACTCCGTCGGCGATCAGCGCCTCGCAGCCGGGGCGATCCAGACAGCGCGGATCGCCCAGTGGCCGCATCACCGCGCCTGTGCGCAGCATCGCCAGCAGATAGGCCTGCGGACCCGCCGCCAGGTGAACGTCGCGCCGCTCCAGTTGGGTCAGGAAAAAGGACCGGTCCACCAGCCGCGACGCCAGCGCCGTCGACATGCTGACCGAAACCATCACCGCCAGGCCGATCTGCCAGTCGCCGGTCAGTTCGAACACGATCAGCGTGGTCGAGATCGGCGCCCCAAGCACCGCCGCCGCCACCGCCCCCATCCCGGCAAAGGCATAAAGCGCATGGGTCCCCGACACATCCGGCAGCACCCGCGTGGCGATCAGGCCAAAGGCCAGCCCGGTCAGCGCTCCGATCATCAGCGAGGGCGAGAACACCCCGCCCCCCATGCGCCCGCCCATGGTCAGCGCCAGCGCCACCGTCTTAATCACCGCAAACAGGATCGCGGTGCCAAGCGCCATCTCACCGCTCAGCGCCAAGATCGTGGTCTCGTAACCGACCCCGATAATATGCGGGAACCAGATCGCAAGCAGTCCCAGTAGCGCGCCCGATACCGCCGGGCGCAGCCAGCGTGGCATGCGCAGGCTGTTCTGCACATGGGTGCCCAGGTCCTCGGCCAGAAAGATCGAGCGCATCAGCAACAGCGAAACCAGACCGCAGACCAGGCCCAGCAACAGAAAGGCGGGCAATTCCACGTAGAATTGCAGCGCGCCGGGGGTGTTGAGCGCAAATTCGGTTACATCGCCCCGGTCGAGCCGGTTGATCACGGTGCCCGCGACCGAGGCGATGACGATGGGCGCAAAGGCATGCACCGCGAAATGGCGCAGCACCACCTCGAGCGCAAACAGCGCCCCGGCGATGGGGGCGTTGAAGCTGGCCGAAACCGCCGCCGCCACCGCGCAGCCCAGAAGGTCGCGCCCGGTGATCCCGTCGGCATTGATGCGCTGGCAGACCCAGGTCGAGATCACCCCGGCCATATGCACCACCGGCCCCTCGCGCCCTGTCGATCCGCCCGAGCTGAGCGTGATCAGCGAGGCCAGCATCGAGCCGATCCCGGCCCGCATCTCGACCCGGCCATCGGTGAGCGCCGCACCCTCAATCACATCGGCGACCGAACGGACGCGACCATCGGGCGTGGTCTTGTGCAGGATCAGCCCGACCACCAGCCCGCCAAGGGTAGGGATCAGCAAAAGCCAGAACCAGGGCAGGTGTTCCGCATGGCTGTGCAACAGGCGCACACCCTCGTTGCCGTAAAGAACCGACTGCAAGGCATTGATTCCCTTGCGAAAAACAACCGCAGCCACACCGGCCGCCACGCCAATGGCAAGCGCGATGAACCAGAACTGGACCTGACTGGGACCGCGATGGCGCAATACCTGCCAGGCATCACCGATCTCGGCCTTGGCCTGAAGAAACTGCTGCACCAGAACAGTGCGGGTGGATTGGGTCATCACGCACTCGCGAAGGTCTTTTACCCTTACTAGGACACCGGGGACTGTCAGGAAAGGAAAAATCCGTTGAGTCTCACCGGCTTGCGCGCCAGTGTTGCCATCAGGCGTCGAGCAGGGCGCGGGCGGCGGCGCGGGCGGCCTCGGTCACGGTATCGCCCGACAGCATGCGGGCGATCTCGTCCTCCCGCTCGGGCTCCGACAGCGCCACCACGGTCGACAGGGTCGCGCCCGCCTCGACCCGTTTCTGCACCCTCCAGTGATGAGCGCCGCGCGCGGCCACCTGCGGCGAGTGGGTCACCACCAGCACCTGCCCCGCGCCTGCCAGCGCTTCGAGCCGCCGGCCCACCGCATCGGCGGTGGCGCCGCCGACGCCGCGGTCGATCTCGTCAAAGATCATCGTCTTGCCGCCATCATCGCCGCGCAGACAGACCTTGAGCGCCAGCAGAAAGCGGCTGAGTTCGCCGCCCGAGGCGATGCGGTTCAGCGGCCCGGCGGGCGCGCCGGGATTGGTGGCCACCTCGAATGCGACCGTGTCACGCCCCTCGGGGCCGGGCTCGCCCTCGGTGATCCGGGTCTGGAACACCGCGCGCTCCATCTTGAGCGGAGTCAATTCGTGCATCACCGCCGCGTCCAGTTCCCCGGCCGAGGCCTGGCGGGCCTGCGACAGCGCCGCCGACGCCGCCTCATAGGCGGCCTCGGCCTTGGCCAACGCCGCGCGTTGCGCCGCCAGATCGGCATCGCCCGCATCCAGTGCCGCCAGCTTGCCGCGCAGGGTGTCTGCAAACGGGCCCAGCTCGTCCGGGGCAACGCCATGCTTGCGCGCCAGCGCCCGGATCGCGAACAGACGTTCCTCCAGTTCTTCCAGCTCCGCCGGATTGAACTGGAGCGCATCCAGACAGTCTTCGACCCCCGACTGCGCCTCTCCCAGCTCGATCAGCGCCCGGCCCAGCGCCGCAACGGCGGTCTCCAGCCGACCCTCGGCCCTGTCGGCGACCCCGTCGAGCCAGCGGATCGCGTCGCTCATGGCGCCCTCGGCCCCATCGCTGCCGATCAGGGCAAAGGCGCGGGCGACATCGTCGCGGATACGTTCGGCCCCCTGCATCAGGCGGCGGCGGGCGTCCAACTCGGCCTCTTCTCCCGGCTGCGGGTCGAGCGTGTCGAGTTCTCCGACCGCGTGGCGCAGATATTCCTCTTCGGCGCGTACCGCCTCCAGCACCGCCTCGGTGGCCGCCACTGTCTTGCGGGCCTTGGATTGTGCGGACCAGGCCGCGCGAACCGCCTCAAGCTCGACCGTCAGACCGGCATATGTGTCCAGCATCGCCCGGTGGCCGCGCGGGTTCAGCAGGCCGCGGTCGTCATGCTGGCCATGCAGCTCGATCAGCGTCTCGGAAAGCGCCCGCAGCACCTCGCCGGAACAGCGGCGGTCGTTGACCCAGGCGGTCTTGCGCCCGTCGGCGGTGTTGACCCGGCGCATCAGCAGCGTGTCACCGCCGGGCAGGCCGGCCTCGGCCAGTACTGCATGGGCTGGGTGCCCGGGGACCAGATCGAACTCGGCGATGACCTCGCCCTGCTCGGCACCTTGGCGCACCAGTTCGGCCCGGCCCCGCCAGCCCAGCACAAAGCCCAGGCTGTCGAGCAGGATCGACTTGCCCGCCCCGGTCTCGCCGGTCAGCACGTTGAGACCGGGCCGGAAGTCCAACTCCAGCCTGTCGATGATCAGCATGTCCCGGATTTCAAGCGCCCGCAGCATCGTAAGCTCCGCAGGACGGGCCGATGGCCCGTCGCCCTGTTACAACCACTGCCCCTTGATCGACTGCCGGTAAATCTGGCTCAGCCAGTTGTTGCCGACATCGCGCATCTTCAGCCCGCGCGCGGTCAAGAGCTTGTAGCTCGCCTCGTACCATTCCGAGGATTGGTAGTTGTGACCCAGGATCGCGCCAGCCGTCTGCGCCTCTTCCACCAAACCCAGAGACAGATATGCCTCGACCAGGCGGTGCAGCGCCTCGGCTGTGTGGGTCGTGGTCTGGAAATCCTCGACCACAACGCGGAACCGGTTGATCGCCGCCGAATAATGCTGGCGGCGCAGGTAATAGCGGCCGATCTCCATCTCCTTGGCGGCAAGATGGTCGAAGGCCAGATCGAATTTCAGGATCGCCGAAGTGGCATATTCACTGTCGGGATAGACCTCGATCACCGTGCGCAGCGCCTGCAACGCCTGAAATGTCAGGCCCTGGTCGCGCCCGACCTCGTCGATCTGGTCGTAATAGCTGAGCGCCAGCAGATACTGGGCATAGGCCGCGTCCTCGTCCGCCGGGTAGAAGTCGATGTAACGCTGCGCGGCGGCACGGCTTTCGGGATAATCCTTGCCGGAATGATAGGCAAAGGCCTGCATGATCAGCGCGCGCTTGGCCCAGTTGGAATAGGGATAAAGCCGCTCGACCTCGGAAAAGTAATAGGCCGCGTCGTCGGTCCGCTTGACCGACAGCTCATATTCGCCGCGCTCGAATATCTGTTCCGGCGTATAGCCGTCCAGATTCTGGCTGCGGTCCGCCGCGGTGCGAAAACCACCGCCGTCGCAGGCCGCCAGGAACGTCGCCAAAAGAAGTGCGCCAACCAGTCTGGTACCTGCCCTGCTGCCAATCATACCGCTAGTCCTTGTCGTCTTGCGTGCGAGGTGTATCCCCCGTTTGGGCCTTGGTCTAGCACATTAAATTCCGCTGCAAAACGCCTTATAAGCATCGCCCGGCACGAGGCCGGGCGATCAGAGGTAAGTGCTGGGTGTATCTGGGCTGTTTCAGGCAACCCTGGGGATTTCAGCCCAGACCAGTCCTTGTCCGGGCAGGCGCGCTGCCTGTTCCGGGGTACACAGGACAGGACGAACTGCGCCCGGCGTTTCAAACAATGCCCTCAGCAGGGCGTTGGTCAGGGCGTGCCCGGCCTTCTCACCGACATAGCGGCCCAGAATCGGCCCCCCTGCCATGTAGAGATCGCCCAGCGCATCGAGCATCTTGTGACGCACCGCTTCATCGGCGTGACGCAGCCCCCCTGGCGTCAAGATTTCATCGCCGTCGACAACCACCGCGTTTTCGAGAGTGCCACCCAAAGCCAGACCGTTGGCGCGCATAGCCTCCACATCGCCGCGTCGACAAAAGGTACGGCTGTCGCTCAGTTCGCGTGCAAAGCTGCCGTTGCGCATATCCATGCGGCGGGTCTGGCGACCGATGGCGGCATCCTCGAAATCAATGGCGAATTCGATCTCCAGCCCATCCGACGGCATCAGCGTCGCGCGCGCACCGTCCTTTTCGACGGTAAGGGTCTTCAGCACTTCATAAGCCAAAACGGGAGAGGCCTGCTGCCGCACGCCGCGCGACATGATACCGCGCACGAAGTCGACCGCGGACCCATCCATAATCGGCACTTCAGGCCCGTCCAACTCGATCAGGGCATTATGCACGCCGCAACCCGCAAGTGCGGCCATGATGTGTTCAACCGTCGAGACCGACACTCCGGCGGCGTTCACCAGACGGGTGCACAGCGGGGTGCGGTCGACCAGATCATAAATCGCGGGGATCATCGCATCGCCGATCTCGATATCCGTCCGTTTGAACCAGATGCCGTATCCGGCTGCGGCTGGGCGAAGGGTCATGCGGACGGGTTTGCCCCCATGCAGACCAATGCCCTGGAAGGTGACCGAGGATTTCAGCGTATGTTGCAAGATAGGCCTCTGACGGTTGCCTACAGCCTCAAGGAGCTGTGTTGACCATCAGGTAAGTGAGCCTCGCTCAGGGCTCAACTCAATCTTTGTAACGGTTTGAAACATGCGGAAATCGGATAGGCGGAACCCCGCCTTCGAGAGTTCAACGTGCTGATATGTAACGTAAAAAGGCCGCCCTCAGGCGGCCTTGCTTGCTCTACTTGTGACCGCTATCAGTTGGCTTGACGGCGCAGGAAGGCGGGAATTTCGATCCGCTCTTGATCAGGGTCCACCTCGGAATGCGCGGGTGCCGTTGCGTCACTCGGGCGCATTACCGGCTGCTTTCGCGCTGGTGCAGCGCCTCGTTCGGCAGGCGTATCCGGTGCGTGTCCGGTCATCCGGTCGATCAACCGGTTGAAGCCGAAACGGGGCTTCTCTCCGGCTGGCTGCAACGGTGCCCGTTGCACCTGCTGAGGCGCTGCCGGCGGTACTTTTTGCGCCGCGGCCTGAAGCCGGCGCATCGCCTCGGGCGAAGGTGTGCCGGGTGCGGAAGCGCGCGGTGCAACAAAACTCTCGACCGCTGCTTCTTCTTCCTCGACATAGGCACGCGGTTGGAACGCGGGCACCTGGGGCTGATAGGCCGGCGGCGGCAAACCGTCATCGTCCAGCAGCTCCGGCTCGTCGCTTGTATCCAGGATATCTTCTCCCAGGTCATGGGCAGCGACTTGCTCGACATCCATGCCTTCGAAAAGGCTTGGTTCCTCGGCGACAAGCGCCACGGGTTCCTCGGCAGCAGGCTGTTCCAATGTCAGCGGCGCAGGCTTTTCTTCAGCAGCCACCCGATGCTTGAGCGGCGCATTCATTGGACGGCGCGGTACAGGCATATCATGTTGCACATCCACCGCGTCGATGCCGGTCGCAACGACCGACACCCGCATTGCGCCGTCCATCGAGGTATCCAAGGTCGAGCCAACGATGATATTGGCGTCAGGGTCGACCTTCTCGCGAATGATATTGGCCGCCTCGTCCAGTTCGAACAGAGTCAGGTCATGGCCGCCGGTGATGTTGATCAACACGCCCTTAGCGCCGTTCAGGCTGATTTCATCCAACAGCGGGTTGGCAATCGCCTTTTCGGCGGCCTGCACGGCGCGGTCCTCGCCTGCGGCCTCGCCGGTGCCCATCATCGCCTTGCCCATCTCGTCCATCACGGCGCGAACGTCGGCAAAGTCGAGGTTGATCAGGCCCGGGCGCACCATCAGGTCGGTCACGCCCTTGACGCCTTGATAGAGTACGTCGTCGGCCATGCTGAAGGCTTCGGTAAAGGTGGTCTTTTCGTTGGCCAGGCGGAACAGGTTCTGGTTCGGAATGATGATCAGCGTGTCGACCACCTTTTGCAGCGCGTCGACACCATCCTCAGCCTGACGCATGCGCTTTGCGCCTTCGAACTGGAACGGCTTGGTCACCACGCCCACGGTGAGCACACCCAGTTCCCGCGCGGCCTGCGCGATGATCGGAGCGGCGCCGGTGCCGGTGCCGCCACCCATGCCAGCGGTGATGAAGCACATATGCGCCCCGGCCAGATGATCAACGATCTGCTCGATGCTTTCTTCGGCGGCAGCGGCGCCCACTGTGGCTCGCGCTCCGGCGCCCAACCCTTCGGTCACCTTGACACCCAGCTGGATGCGCGAGGGCGCATGGCTCTGCTGTAGGGCCTGCGCGTCGGTATTGGCGACGACGAAATCGACGCCTTCCAGCTGTTTTTCAATCATGTTGTTGACGGCGTTGCCGCCAGCGCCCCCGACCCCGAAAACGGTGATCCGCGGCTTCAACTCATCCTGTCCGGGCATCGAAAGGTTCAATGTCATGCTCTGTCCGCCTGTTTTACCCCCGCCTTACACGGGATTTTTCTTACCTATCCACAGATAATCCTACTGATATTGCGACGGCTCGTCACGCCCAAATCGCAAAAAAGCCACAAAATATGGGCAGAAATTTGCCGTCTTTCCCGTTCTGTGGTGGAGATTGGCTATATTTGGTGGATCGCCGCAAAGGATACACTCCTCACGCACCGTCGATCTCGCCGCGCGCGGAAAGCGTGCTCGCGCACGCTACTTAGCAAACTTATCTGGGGGCTGCTCTGCCGCCTATTTTTGTCTTTTGCGGGCAAACTACAATCAAGACTTTGAAAAATCAAGGAATCCTTAGGCTACTTGACGCCTCCCATACAGATTTCTGCACTGGCGTCGCATCGGCGCCTCAAAATAGCGATAAGAGGCTGCCGACACGGCGAGCGTCCCGACCAGACAGGTCAAGAAAAACGGGACCCCACCCCAATCTGTCGCCGGGAACCCGGCAAACTTTGGAAAGAGCGAGTACATGACATGGCGCACCGGCACATGCAGCATGTATATGGAGTAGGACCATAGTCCCAACAAAACGGCCAGCCGCCCGCTTAGAACCAACGAGAGGATACCGCGATCCTGCCAGGTGGCTCCGACCATCAACGCGAAACAGACAACCAGAAGCACCGTATCGTTGCCCCGATGCAGCATCAGCAAGACGCTCACGACCAAGACCATCTGCGCCACCGAAAGCAAGCCACCGGACATGGCGGCGAACGTGTCGCGCAGACGAAACAGTAAGAGCCCGACCGCAAAGGCTGGCAAACCGCGCAGCAGACTAAGGCGTTCGTTCAGTGCCAGATCGTTCCCCGTCACCCACAGATAGCCGAGGCAGAGCGAAACCGATGCCAATAGAAGCAGCGCCGGAACCATCCGTCGTGACATGGTCAGAAAAAAAGGAAAACAAATATAGGCCATCCATTCGGCAGAAATCGACCAAGACGGATAGTTGAACACAAAGCGGTCAACAAACCCCCAAGCCTGCGTCAACGTCAGGTTCTGCACCAGATCTGGCCATTGACTTGCCATGGCCCCTGGGTCGGACCGGATCGTCAGCGCGACCATGATCGCAAGCGTCAGCAGGTGCAGCGGATAAATCCGCGCAAGGCGAAAGACAAGAAAGCGAGCATAGGTGCCTTGGTTCACCCCCCGCTCGAAACTCTCATCATAGACAAGAGCGAGGATAAAGCCGCTCAGGACAAAGAACAGATCGACGAAGACGTACGAGGTTGCAAAAAAACCTGTGTACCCGTCGGGGTCGGCAAAACCATGAAGATCATCGCGAAAATGGAAGATGACCACCAGAAGCGCCGCAATCCCGCGCAGTCCGGTATGTGATCGTATCTCGGTCATCGCCCTATCCCATTCGCCGAACGACCGCCCTACCAGTTATCGCGGAACCACTTGACCGCCCGACGCAACGAGCGCGCGGGATAGCGGTCGACCGGGACCTCGAAATCCCACCATTCGTCCTGCGGGTGGGCGGCAAACAGACTCAACCCCACCACCGAGGAAAACCCCGGCCCGGTGGCCGATTGCGGCAGGCCATGCACCCGCAAGGGACGGCCCAGGCGCACGCGCTGTCCCAGAATGCGGCTGGCCAGCCCATCAAGCCCCATGATCTGGCTGCCGCCGCCAGTCAGCACGATCTGCTGGCTTGGCAGATGTTCGAACCCGGCCGCATCCAGCCGCGCCCGCACCTCCTCAAGGATTTCTTCGACCCGCGGCCGCATGATGCCGATCAGCTCGGCCCGGCTGACGGTGCGGCGGTCATGCTCCCAGTCGCCGGTATCGCCGCCGATGTCGATCATCTCGCGGTCATCGGCCCCGGTGGCATGCACGCCGCCGGAAAAGGTCTTGATCCGCTCGGCGTTGGCGGTAGGCACGCCCAGCCCCATCGAGATATCGCCGGTCACGTGATCGCCGCCCATGCGCACGCAATCGGCATAGATCATGTGTTTCTTGAGAAAGATCGAAATGCTCGTGGTGCCGCCGCCCATGTCGATACAGGCGGCCCCCAGTTCCTGCTCGTCCTCGACCAGCGCCGAAACACCTGAAACATAGGCCGAGTTGGCGACGCCAGCCAGTTCCAGGTCACATCGCTTGATGCAATGGGCCAGGTTGCGGATCGCGGTGGCGTCCACCGTCAGCATATGCATGTCCACCGCCAGGCTCTGACCCAGTTGCCCGCGCGGGTCGATCAGGCCCGAGCGGTTGTCGAGCGCGAAGTTCACCGGCTGCGCATGCAGCACCTCGCGTCCGGCGCCGTATTCGGGCACCTCGCAGGCATTCAGCACCCGGCCGATCTCGGCCTCGGTCACCACCTGGGTTTCCAGTTCCACCTTGGCATCCAGCCCATAGGAGCGCGGGTTCGCCCCCGAGAAACAGGCGATCACGTGATCGACCCGGATATCGGCCATCTTCTGCGCCGCCTGCAATGCGGTGCGGATCGCGCGCTCGGTCTCCTGCATGGCGGTGATCTCGCCGAACTGCACCCCGCGTGAACGGGTGGTGGCGGCGCCGATCACCCGGAACCCGGTCTGGCCCGCCATCGAGCCGATGGCGCTGTCATCAGACAGGCGGCTGCTGCCGTCAAAGCGCAGGATCAGGCAGGAAATCTTGGAACTGCCCACATCCAGAATGGCCACCACGCCCCGCTGTATCGCCTGTTGGCGCATCTGACGCATTGCCCGCTGCGACTGATAGAGATCCGTCATCATCTGTCTTACTGCCCGTTTCCGCCCGTATTCCTGACCCGCAACCACTCGGCCGAGGCCGCCTCGGTCATGCGGATCGTGGGGCGTGTGCCCAGCCGCATGTCCACGACCGCGATATCGCGATCCAGCAATTCCTGCACTTCGTTCACCGCCAGCACCCGTTCCAGCGCCTGCACCGGGCGCTTGGCGGGCAACTGGATCGCCTGCCCCCGGTCCAGCACCAGGTCCCAGCGCCGTTCGCCCACCCAGACCAGGCCGCGCAACCGGTCGCCCAGCGGCTGAGCGGTCTGGATCAGGCGCAGCGCTTCGGCGACATTGGCATCGGCCCCCTCGCCCGCGATCAGCGGCAGGTCGGGGCGAGCCCCCCGTTCCGGCAGGTCATCCACATGGGCGCCGGTCTCGTCGAGCATCTCGACACCGGCACGGGTGCGCCAGACGACCGCCGGCTGCCGCTCGACCACGTCGACCTGCAACACGCCGCCGGGACGGATGCGCACCGTGGCGCTCTTGACCGGGTCCAGCCCCGCGATCACCTCACGGATTTGCTCGACATCCAGTTCGAACGAACTGATCGGAAAGTCTATCGGCACCACCTCGCGAATATCTGCCGCCAGATGGGTTCCGGCACCGTCGATGGCCATCAGGTTGACCATGAATTCGGGACGCTCCTGTATCGAGGCGCGAATATCGGCGACAAAGGCATTGAGCGCATCGCGCCGCTGTTCGCTGGCCAGAAACGCACTGCCCAGCGCAAAGACCAGGCAGAACGGCACCCCGATCCGCAGGCCAAGGCGGATGCCCGGTGTCAGCATCCAACGCTGAACCCGGTAGCTCAGCCGCGACGGCGCCGGGTCCGAGCGTTTGGGCGCCGGTTTCAGCCGCGACAACCCATCCAGCCGCAGGGCGCTGGCCAAAGGTGCTGCATCGCCCGCGCCGCTGTCAAAGTCGGCGTCCTGCCCGGCGGGCAGTTGTGGATGGAACCGGACCGGCAGCAGGAAGCGGCTCAGCGATCGCACGAGGCATCCTCCACCATCCAGGCGCAGAGCTGGCCGAACGTCATACCAGCGGCAATCGCCTGTTCGGGCGCCAGCGAGGTGGGCGTCATGCCCGGTTGCGTATTGGTCTCCAGCAGGAACAGCCCATCGACGCCCCGGCTTTCGTCCCAGCGGAAATCGGTCCGACTGAGGCCACGGCAGCCCAGCGCCTTGTGCGCGCGCAGGGCATAGTCCAGGCACAGTTCGAAGATTTCACGCGGTAGGTCAGCGGGGATCACATGGCGCGATCCGCCGGGGCTGTATTTGGCATGATAGTCATACCAGCCATCGGTCAGGATATCGGTCACACTCAGCGCCCGGTCGCCCAGCACGGTGGTCGACAACTCGCGGCCCGGAACATATTCCTCGACCATCAGGGTCGCAGGCAGGTCCGGCGCCAGGACCGGCGGACCATTCGCCGCCTCGGTCACGATATAGACGCCGACCGAGCTGCCTTCGTTATAGGGTTTGACCACATAGGGCGGTTGCATCAGATGGGCCGCCTCGATGGCGCCACGCTCGGCCAGCAGGCTGGCGGCGACCGGCAGTCCGGCAGCGCGATAGGCTTCCTTGCTGCGCTCCTTGTCCATCGCCAGGGCCGAGGCCAGAACACCCGAGCTGGTATAGGGGATGCGCAGCCATTCCAGCAGGCCCTGAACGCAGCCGTCCTCGCCCCAGCGACCATGCAATGCGTTAAAGACGACATCGGGCGCGATCGCGCGCAACCGGTCGCAGAGGTCGGGGCCAGCATCCAGCTCCACCACCTCGAAACCCTCTCCCCGCAGGGCGGCGGCGCATTCACGCCCCGAAACAAGCGAGACCTCGCGTTCGGCCGAGGGTCCGCCCATCAATACCGCCACCTTGGGGTTTGTCCTGCTCGACATACCCAATTCAGTGCCTCTATGTCATCCGGGCCTTATTTGGCGACCCGCTTTTTGCCCCGGACTCCGCCCCCTGTTTTGGCCTGAAAGGGTTCGCGGTTTCGGGATGTTAGCCGTCTTACGGATCTCCGACCCGCATGATTTCCCACTCTAACGTTATGCCGCTGGTGTCGTAAACCTTTTTTCGCACCTCTTCGCCCAGACCTTCGAGATCCGCCGCCGTGGCGCCACCGGTGTTGATCAGGAAATTCGAATGCATCTCGCTCATCTGCGCGCCGCCGCGCCGGGCGCCGCGCATGCCGGCATCGTCGATCACCTTCCATGCCTTCAGATCATGGATATCATCCGCCCGCCCGGTCGAGGAGAACCCAGCCGGATTGCGAAAGGTAGACCCGGCGCTGCGCTCCCTGGTGGGCTGGGTCTGGTCGCGCTTGTCCAGCTGCGCCTGCATCCGGGCATGCAGTGCCTCGGGGTCGCCCGGAGCGCCTTGCAGACTGGCCGAGACCAGCACCGCGCCCTCGGGCAGGTCGCTCTGCCGATAGCGAAAGTTGAGATCGGCTGAGCCCAGTGTCACCAGCTCACCCGAGCGCAGCACCACCTGGGCCGAGCGGAACACATCCGCCGTGTAGCTGCCATAGCAGCCCGCGTTCATCCGCACCGCCCCGCCAATGGAACCGGGAATGGTGCGCAGAAAGGTCAGATCAACACCCGCATCCGCCGCCCGACGGGCCACATGCGCATCCAGCGCCGCGGCCCCGGCGGTGACTGTATCCCCCGCCACTTCGATTGCGTTAAAGCCGCGCCCAAGCCGGATCACCACCGCGCGCAAACCGCCATCCCGCACGATCAGGTTCGATCCGACCCCCATGGGGAACACTGCCACTTCGGCAGGAAGCATGCGCAGGAAAGCTTGCAGATCGGCGATATCGGCGGGCTGGAACAGCCAATCCGCCGGCCCACCCACCCTGAGCCAGGTCAGCTCGGACAGGTCCCGGTTCGGCGTCAGCTTGCCGCGAATTGCGCTTGTGTCGATCATGTCCGCCCGTCTTTTCGTCACGTCGGGGGGATGTAACCCGGAAGCACCGGTCGGGACAACGCCAAAGCTCAGCCGCCGCGGCGCCAACCGACCCAGCCGACAAATCCCCCCAGCACAAGACCCAGGATCACCGGACCCAGCCCCAGCGCCGACAGCGCCGCTATGCCGATTGCGGCCCAGGGGTCATCGAGGCTTTGAGCGTAGAGCATCAGCCCCGCCAATGCGCCGCTGGCGATCATCGCAAGGCTGAGCACCCGGCGCCAGCCACCGGCGCGGGCCAGCCGGCGCCCCAGATAGGCGCCCCCCAGCCCCAGCAGCGTGGACACGACATAGAGCAGCAGATTATCCATCGCTACGGCGCCTCAGACATCCGATCCCGGCGCCCAGCAGCAGGCCCAGCCCCAGTGGCGCGCAGAACAGCATGGCGACGATGCCGGGGCCCATCCCCTCCCATCCGAACCGTTGCGAGTGAAAGATCAGCAGCCAGACAGCAATCGCTGCCAGCAACGCCCCCAACAAGGCCCAGAGGGCGGCGCCGATCCGGGCCAGGAACGCTCCCACCGCCAGTCCAAGGGCCAGAAGCGCAAGCGGTATGGCAAATTCGGCCTCCACCCCGGTCAGGCGCGCGGTCGCCGCAGCCAGCGCCCCAGATAGATGACCGGCCAGCGCAGCACCGACATGCCGGCCGCCAGCACCACCAGCCCGATCCAGGGACCATTCTCATAGGTCACATAGCCCAGCAGCGGGATGCCCAGCGCGATCAGCGCATAGGCGCGGCGCCAGTGGTGATCACGGCTGGGCAGCATCGCCAGCACATTGGCGGCCACCGCCCAGAGACAGGCCAGGATCAGCGACAGGGTCATTCGGCGCGCTCCGCCGGACCAAAGGCCTTGCGCCACAAATAGCGCAGCGGGTTGCGGAACATCGACACGAACCCCGCCAACGCCAGCAGGCCGACCAGCATACCGTGCTCAATTCCGATGGCAACGATCAGAACGGGCGCCAAGATCAACAGCACCAGGCCCGGCGCATATTGGCGGCGCATGGGCAATAGCGCGACCACGGTCGCGGCGATCACCCACAAGGCCCCCAACAGGATTGTCCAGCTCATAGAATTCCCCTTACCGCAACCGACAGCGCCCCCAACGACAGCACCAGCCCCAGAACGGGTACCACCATCGGAACGCGGAACCGCGCCTCGGGCGCGCGTCTTTTTTGGACGATCAAGGCGCCGTTGACCAGTGCAAACACCGCCAGCAGGATCGAGGAGGTGGTCTCGGCCAGCGTCTCGACCGGCACATAGAGCGCGCAAAAGATCACCGCCGCCCCCACCATGATCGTTGCCAGCACCGGCGTGCCGAACCGCGGATGGGCATTGTGAAAGAGCGCCAGCGCCGGGTTGCGCCCGCCCAGGCCGTAAAGCACGCGGGTGGCCATGACGATCTGCGCCAGGATGCCGTTCAGCGCCGCAAATACCGCGATGGCCGACAGAAAGCCCGCGCCGCTGCCGCGCCCATGTTGCCAGACCAGCGCCAGCGGGCTTTCGGATTGACCCAACTCCGCCAGCGGCACCGCGCGCACCGCCGCCCAGGCCACCAGCGCATAAAGCACCGAGGTCACCACCAGCGAGATCAGGATGGCGCGCGGAAGGGTACGCTCGGGCGCCTCGACCTCTTCGGCCATGTTGACGATATCCTCGAAACCGATGAAGGCGAAGAAAGCCAGAACGCCGCCCAGCCCGATGCCGGTCCAGACAGGCGGCGCCGGGGCGACCCAGTCGGGCGAGGGGTCGGCCCCCAGCCCGGCCCAGACCACCAGCGCCAGCCCGGCCAGTTCGACCACGGTGAACACCGCCGCCAGCGCCAGGCTTTCCAGCACTCCGACGATGGCCACCAGCGTCAGCGCGCCGCCGATGCCGATCATCGCCCAGACCGGGTCGATCTCGGTCACGGCGGTCAGATAGCCGACCCCGCCGCGCAGCACCGCCCCGGCCGAAACCGTGCCCGCCACCACAACGGCAAGACCCACCAACAGCGCCAGAGATTGGCTGTTCAGTCCGGTTCCCACATAGGCGGCCTCGCCCGCCGCCTCGGGCAGGCGGGTGGAAAACTCGGCATAGCTGAGCGCGGTGGGCGCCGCAATGAGACCGGCCAAGAGAAAAGCGATCGGCGCCCAGACACCGGCATCGCCCGCCACGGCACCCACCAGAACATATATTCCCGCGCCCACCATGACACCGATGCCATAGGCGGTCAGCAGGCCCAATCCGATCCGTCGTTTCAGTGGCGCGGCCATGATCCTCTCTCCTGCGCTCTACCGGCCCGTTCCTGCCGGTCCGGTCCCTACCCTAAAGTGCTTGAGGAGAATGACAGCCCGACCCGTCGCCGCACGGGCGGCGCGGGCGCGGGCCTATCCCTTCAGCCGATCGGGCAGGCCGTTGGCCCAAGCGCTGATCGTGCCGGCACCCAGACAGACCACCATGTCGCCCGAACGTGCCTGTTCGCGCACCAGCCGTTCCAGGTCATCCTCGCTGAGGATGGCGCGGGCATGGCGATGGCCATGCCGGATCAGCCCGGCGACCAGCGAGTCGCGGTCGGCGCCGGCGATCGGCGTCTCGCCCGCGGCATAGACCTCGGCAATGGCAACCACATCGGCCTCGTTGAAACAGGCGCAGAAATCGTCGAACAGGTTGGACAGGCGCGAATAGCGGTGCGGCTGATGCACGGCGATGACCCGGCCCTCGCTGGCCTGGCGCGCCGCTTTCAGCACGGCGGCGATCTCGACCGGGTGATGGCCGTAATCGTCGATGATGGTGACGCCGTTCACCTCGCCCACCTTGGTAAAGCGGCGGTTGACGCCACCAAAGGCGGCCAGCGCCGCGCGGATCTCGTCGGCCTTCATGCCAAGATGGCGGGCCACGGCCACCGCACTCAGCGCGTTCGACACGTTATGATCGCCCGGCATCGGCAGGGTGCAGCCCTCGATCACCATCTCTTCGTGCTGAAGCTGGATGTCGAAATGCGCCACCCCGCCCTTGTAGGTCAGGTTGATCGCGCGCACGTCGGCCTGGGCATTGAACCCATAGGTGCGCACGCGGCGGTCGGTGATCCGGCCCACCAAAGATTGTACCTCGGCATGATCGGTGCAGCAGACGGCGATACCATAGAACGGAATGTTCGAGACAAAGTCATAGAACCCCTGCCGCAGCCCTTCGATCGAACCCCAGTGCTCCATATGCTCGGGGTCGATATTGGTGACGATGGCCACCGTTGCCGGCAGCCGGTTGAAAGAGCCGTCACTCTCGTCGGCCTCGACCACCATCCATTCGCCCTGCCCCATCCGCGCGTTCGAGCCATAGGCATGGATGATGCCGCCATTGATGACGGTCGGATCAAACCCGCCCGCCACCATCAGTTCCGCCATCATGGTGGTCGTGGTGGTCTTGCCATGTGTACCGGCGATGGCGATGTTCGATTTCAGCCGCATCAGCTCGGCCAGCATGTCGGCACGGCGCACAACCGGCAGGCCCCGCGTGCGGGCGCCGTCGAGTTCCGGATTGCCCGGCTTGATCGCGGACGAGATCACCACCACGGCGGCCCCGTCCAGGTTCGCGGCACTCTGGCCTTCGAAAATCTCGGCGCCCAGCCCAGCCAGCCGCTCGGTGATCTTCGAGCCTTTGAGGTCCGACCCCTGCACCCGGTACCCCAGGTTCAAGAGCACCTCTGCGATGCCCGACATGCCGATCCCGCCGATGCCGACAAAATGGATCGGGCCGACATCCTGCGGCAGTTTGGTGGCGGGGGTCATGGCGTCTCCTTCTCGGCCAGCTGTTCGACCAGTCCGACCAGGCGTTCGGTCGCATCGGGGGCGCCGGCGGACAGCGCCGCGTTGGCCATTTGCAGCGCCGCGTCCGGGTTGGTCAGAACCGCCACGATCTGCTCTGCCAGCGCGGCGCTGTCAAGGGCACGCTCGGGGATCAGGATCGCCGCATTGGCGCCGGTCAGCGCGCGGGCATTGGCGGTCTGGTGGTCGCCTGTGGCCGCCGCATAGGGGATCAGGATCGAGGGTCGCCCGATCACGCTGATATCGGCAACGCTCGAGGCGCCCGCGCGGCTGATCACCAGCTGCGCCTCGGACATCCGCCGGGGCACATCGTGAAAGAAGGGTTCGACCTCGGCGTCGATACCATGGGCGGCATAAAACTCACTCACCCGCGCGCCATCCTCGTCGCGGGCCTGATGGGCGACGCGGATATACTGGCGCAGCTCTTCGGGCAGGGCCGCGATGGCACCGGGCACCACATCGCTCAGGATACGGGCGCCCTGGCTGCCTCCCATAACCAGGATCGACATCGGATAGGGTCCGGGCGGGATATAGGCAGCCCCGGCGCGTTCAAGCACGGCGGCCCGAACAGGATTGCCCACATGTACGCCCTGGGCGCCCTCGGGCAGGTCGGTGGGCCAGACACCGCAGGCAACACAGGCAACCCGGCGGGCAAACACCTGGTTGACCCGGCCCAGCACGCCGTTCTGTTCATGGATCATGCGCGGCAGCCTGAGCAGCGTTGCCGCAGCCAGCGCCGGGATCGAAGGGTAACCGCCGAACCCCACCACCACGTCGGGGCGGTCGCGCCGCATCTGCATCGCAGTCGACGCGATGCCCGCCGCGATGCGGGGCGCCACCATCGCCTTGGCCAGAACCCCGCCACGGGCGAAGGTCGCGCTGGACACTTGCGTGATCTCGGTGGTGTGCGGGAACCCCCCGGTATAGCGTGCACCACGGGCGTCGGTGGACAGGCGCACCCGCCAGCCCTTGCGTAACATCGCCTCGGCCAGGGCCTGGGCGGGGAACATGTGCCCCCCGGTCCCACCCGCCGCGATCATCAGGTATTTCCGCGTCATCCCAACCGCCTGTCTATCCGCGCCCGCGCAACAGATCGCCAAGCTCTCCTTGCGGGCGGGTGCGGGTGAAACACAGAAGCATGCCCACCGCAATACCGCCCGCGATGAGCGACGAGCCGCCGTAGCTGACGAACGGCAAGGTCATGCCCTTGGCCGGCAGCAGACGCACCGCGACGCCCATGTTGATCATCGCCTGCACGCCAAAGGTACAGGCCAGCCCGGTACCCGCAAGGCGCAGGAACATGTCCCGTTCACGCATCAGCCGCAACAGCGAACGTACAACGATCGAGGCATAGAGCGCGATGATGATCAGAACCAGAACCAGCCCGTATTCCTCGGCCGCCACCGCGATGATGAAATCGGTATGAGCATCGGGCAGCGACCATTTCACCTGCCCCTCGCCAACACCGACACCGAACAACCCGCCCTCGCGGATGGCGTTGGTGGCATAGCCCAGCTGGGTCGTCGGATCGACATCGGGGTTCAGAAAACCGTCGATGCGGCGGGCAAAATGCTCGGAACTGGAATAGGCGATCATGCCGCCCAGCACGACCACGCCGGCCATCGCCATCAGCAACAGCATCGGCGCTCCGGCCACGAAATACATCACCCCCCAGCCGAACAGCACCAGACAGGCCTGTCCGAAATCAGGCTGCATCACCAGCATCAGCACGATCGCCACGCAGAGCGCAAAGGACCACAGCCGCCCCGGCGGGCCGTTGATTTCCTGCGAGGCAGCGAACAGCCATGCCGCGACCACCATGAAACCGGGCTTGAGAAACTCGGAAGGCTGCACCGAGGCGAAGCCCAGCGAATACCAGCGCACCGCGCCCTTGCCGAAATCGGTGCCAAAGATCGGCAACAGCGCCAGCGCCACGAAGGCACCCAGAAAGCCCAGCACCGCAAGGCGGCGCACCAGCACCGGCGACATCATCGAGGTTAACAGCATCGCCACGATGGCCAGCCCCCCGAAAAATGCCTGCCTTTGCACGTAATGGAAGGGCTCAAACCCGTTGCGCGCGGCCAGCGGCGGCGAGGCCGCAAGGCCCAGCAGCAGCCCGATCCCGAACAGGATCAGCACGCAGGACATCGACCATTTGTCGAGTGTCCGCCACCATTTGGGAAGAATCGGTTCGCCGCCCCGCTCGGGGACCGCGCCATATACCATCTCGGTCATGACACCACTGCCGCTTGCTGCCTCGTTCGCGCCCCTGTTCGGGGTCTTGATGTCCGGTTCGTGCCGGATCTGGAAACAGAGTACTGCAAAGGCGTCCATCCTGCCAGAGGCTTTGTCTCGTGCAGGCATTTCTCCGCCCCGGCGAACACGAGGCGGAGAAGCGGGTTCAGTCGGCCTTGCGCCTGCGGTATTCGGCAACCGGCAGACCGCCGATCCCCCAATGATCCATCTCGACCTCGTCAATGACGACAAATGTGGTCTCGGGATCCTTGTTCAGCACCTGTTTCAACAGGTCGGTGACACCCGCGATCAGTTCGGCTTTCTGCGCGGGCGTGGCACCCTCGCGGGTTATCTTGATGTTGACATACGGCATGCCGGGTTCGTGTCCTTTCACAATCAAGCGTCCGGCGCGCGGCGGGTCGCGCGCCGGATCGGGTTAAAGCGGTTCCGAATGGAACACCTTGGCCAGGATCTGCCAGCGTCCGTTCTGCCGCACGAAGGTCAGGAAATCGGTGAAATAGCTGTCACCGATGGCGCAGTTCACCACCGCCCGCGCCGTATCCGGCCCGGCGAAGTCGATCGACTGGATACGATCCCGCCGCGCCTCGCCCTTGCTGGCGGGCGACACCCGCTGGTCGACCACCGCGAAATAGGTCTCCATATCGCGATAGAGCCAGTCGCCGCCGCTGGCACAGGCATAGATCGCCTGCGGGTGAAAGACCTGCCGCAAGCGGATGCTGTCGGCATGGTGCAGCCCGTCGAAATAGGTCCCGATCACCGCCTGAACGGCGGCAAAGGGCGCCTCTTCGGTCGTCATGCTCATCCCAACAGCCCCTCGGCCTGCATCGCCGCGCGGGTCGCGGGGCGCTCGGCCACACGGGCGACCAGCGCCTTGAGGTTGGGCACCGCGTCCAGCGACAGGCCCAGGAAATTGGCCCAGTTGGTAACCACGAACAGATAGGCATCGGCCACGCTGAATTGCGCCCCGTTCAGATAGTCGCGACCATCCGCCAGCATCGCCTCGACGATCTGCATCCGGCCATTGACCCGCTCGACCGCCGCGTCGCGCGCCTCGCCTTCCAGCGGCTTGCCCGAGAAGAACGGCCCAAACGCCTTGTGCAATTCCGAAGCGATGAAATTCAGCTGCTCCTGCACCCGCGTGCGACCCAGCCCACCGGCCTGCGGCAGCAGCCCCGCGTCCGGATTGCGCTCGGCGATCAGTTGCAGGATGGCCGAGCCCTCGGTCACCGTCTCGCCCTCGTCCAGCACCAGCGCGGGCACATAGCCCTTGGGGTTGATGGCGCGGAAATCGCCGCCCGAGGCGGTAGTGCCGGCAGCGGTGTCCACCTGCTCAAGATCAAAACTCTCGCCCGCCTCGATCAACGCGATATGGCTGGCCAGCGAACAGGCACCGGGTTTGTAATAGAGTTTCATCCGTTCCATCTCCTTTTGTCGGATTGCTCTGATGCGCTGGAGGTAGTCATCCAGTTACCGAAGTAAACTTGATTTCTTTTTGTTACTTCTTTATCCGGTTACCCCACGGTTACCAGGTGAGAATTCGATGGCACTCAAGATCACCCGAAACAAGGCTGCCCCCCTGCCCGGCCGCTGCCCGCTCAGCGAATGCATGAAGCTTTTGGGCGGCGCCTGGACCCCGAACGTGATCTGGTATCTCAGCGGCGGCGCACGACGGTTCAACGAGCTGCGGGTCGATATCCCCGGCATCTCGGCCAAGATGCTGACCGCGCGCCTGCGCGAGTTGGAACACAAGGGCGTGGTCCGGCGCGAGGTGCGCCCGACCTCGCCGCCCTCGGTCGAATACAGCCTGACCGATCTGGGCCAGGACCTGGTTCCCGCGATCCTGGCGATCGTCGATGTGGGCCATCGGCTCAAGAACCGGGATCAGTGTTCCGCAACCTCCTGACGCGCCCGCGTTTTGCGGCGCGTCACGTCGCGAACGGAACAGACGCGCCCCCGACCCGCCGCCACCATCGCCCCGTTACCGGGGCGAGGGGCAAAGGGCATGCGCTATTCGACAGGGGTCATTTTGGTGGCAACCGCCGCGCTGCTCTGGTCGCTGATGGGCCTTGCCATCCGCGAAATCGAAGTGGCCGGGACCTGGGCGATCCTGTTCTGGCGCTCGGCGGCGATGGTGCCCACGCTTCTGGCCTTTTTCGCCTGGCGCAGGCGCAAACCGATCCTGCCCGCCCTGCGCGCCACCGGGCGGGCCGGGCTGATGGCTGGCTTCGGCCTGGTGGTGGCCTTCGCGGGCGCGATCTTTGCCATCCAGTCCACCACCGTGGCCAATGCCGTCTTCCTGTTCGCCGCCTCCCCCTTTCTGGCTGCCGCGCTCAGCTGGGTGGTGCTGCGCGAAAGCGTGCGGCGCGCCACCTGGGCCGCCATTGCCATCGCTCTGGTCGGCCTGGTGGTGATGGTGCGCGAAGGGCTGGCGCTGGGGGCGCTGGCGGGCAATCTGGCGGCGCTCGCCTCGGCCATGGGGTTTGCGCTTTTCACCCTGTCGCTGCGCTGGGGACGGCTGGGCGACATGATGCCCGCCGTCGCCATCGGCGGCATGCTGTCGATGATGGTGGCGCTGGGAATGCTCGGGCTCACAGGCCAGCCGCTCCTGGTGCCCGCGCGCGACATCGCCATTGCCATGGCGATGGGCGCGGGCCTGCTGGCGGTGGGCATGGCGCTCTATACGATGGGCAGTCAGGTTGTGCCCGCCGCCGAACTGACGTTGATCACCATGATCGAGTCGATGCTGGCGCCGGTCTGGGTCTGGCTGCTGCTGGGCGAAGAGGCCAGCGCAGGCACCCTGTGGGGCGGCGCGATCATCCTCGCCGCCGTGGTTCTGAACGCAGTCAGCGGTATGCGGCGCAAGCCCGCTATTCCGCCGATCATCTGAGCCCTTCGCCTGCCCCCCTTGCCAAATCGCGCGTGGTGCGGCACCCCCGGCACATGCAGTTGAACACGATCATCCTGGGCGCTGGCGCCGCCGGCATGATGTGCGCGGCCCATGCGGGACCGGGCACGCTGGTGCTCGATCATGCGCGCGCTCCGGGGGAAAAGATCCGCATCTCCGGCGGCGGCCGCTGCAACTTCACCAATATGTACGCAGGCCCCGAAAATTTCCTGTCGCAGAACCCGCATTTCTGCAAATCGGCGCTGGCCCGCTACACCCAATGGGATTTCATCGACCTGGTGAACCGCCACGGTATCGCCTGGCATGAAAAGACGCTGGGCCAGCTCTTCTGCGACAGCTCAGCCAAACAGATCGTCGCCATGCTGCTCTCGGAGATGGAGCGCGCGGGCGCGACCCTCTGGCTGAACACCAGCCTCAAGGACCTGTCCCATGCCGATGGGCGCTTCTGCCTGATGGTCGAACGCGAGGGCAAGACAGAACGGCTCACCGCCCGCAACCTGGTGCTGGCCACCGGTGGCAAGTCGATCCCCAAGATGGGCGCCACCGGGTTGGCCTATGACATCGCCCGGCAATTCGGCCTGACGATCACTGAAACCCGCGCGGGCCTTGTCCCGTTCACTTTCCCCGAGGGTCGTTTTGCCCCGCTCGCCGGGCTTTCCCTGCCCGCCCGCCTGTCGAACCAGCGCGCCTCGTTCGACGAGGCGCTGCTCTTCACCCATCGCGGTCTGAGCGGGCCAGCGGTGCTGCAACTCTCCTCCTATTGGCGCGAGGGCGAGGAGATCGGCGTCGACCTCGCCCCCGACCTCGATCTCTATACCGAACTGCGCGACCAGCGGCAGGCCTCGGGCCGCCGTGACCTGACCACCGAACTGGCCCGCCTCCTGCCCGCTCGTCTGGTCGAGTTCCTGGCGCCGAAACTGGGCCTCAAGGGCCGCCTCGCCGACCAGTCAGACAGCGCTTTGCGCGGTCTCACCGACGCCCTGCACGACTGGCGCCTGACGCCCTCGGGCACCGAGGGCTATCGCACCGCCGAGGTCACGCTTGGCGGCATCGACACGGACGGGCTCGACGCCCGCACGATGGCGGCAAGCTCCCTACCCGGTCTCTACGCAATCGGCGAGGCGGTGGACGTCACCGGCTGGCTCGGCGGCTACAACTTCCAATGGGCGTGGTCCTCGGGACATGCCGCCGGCACCGCGATCGCCAAGGCACAGCACTGACCGCAAGCGCCGATGCGAGGCGCTGCCTCGCGCTCCGGAGTATTTGCGGCGAAATGAAGCCCGGACAGTCCCCATATCTTCATTTCGCTCAAAATACTCCGGGGGAGTCACCGAAGGTGACGGGGGCAGCGCCCCCTAGCCGGCCAGACGTTTCTGCACTTCGGCCATGAAATCTTCGCCACGGCGTTCGAAATTGTCATACTGATCGAAACTCGCCGCCGCCGGGGCCAACAGCACGGTATCGCCGGGCTCAGCCTCGGCCATGGCGCGTGCAACCGCCTCGTCCATGGTGGTGCAGACCTCGCTCTCGACCTCCAGTTGCAGCGCGAAACCGGCGGCCTCGCGTCCGATCACATAGGCCTTCAGCACCTCGCCCAGTCCGTCGTTCAGCGCCGCGATGCCACCCTCTTTCTGCAAGCCGCCGCAGATCCAGCGGATCCGCTTGAACGCGCCCAGCGCCTTGAGTGCGGCATCCACATTGGTGGCCTTGCTGTCGTTGACATAAGTCACTCCGCCCGCCTCGGCCAGGATCTGACTGCGATGCGGCAGGCCGGGATAACTGCGCATTCCCGCCTCGATCGCCTTGGGGCTCAGCCCCAGCGCCCGGCAGGCGGCATAGGCAGCACAGGCGTTCTGGTGGTTATGCGCCCCCGGCAGCCCGCGAATGTCGCGCAGGTCGATCGAGCCCGCCTGCCGCCCCTTGCGGTACTCGCTCAGATACCCCTTGCGGGCAAACACCTGCCAGCCCGGCCCGGTCAGCTTGCGGCTCACCGACACCCGGATCACCCGGTCATCGCCCGGCCCCTCGGACATCTGGCCCGCCAGATACAGCCCCTCGGCCTCGTCCACCCCGATCACCGCGCGGTCCGGCCCGCCCTCGGCAAAAAGCCGGCGCTTGGCCGCGAAATAGCCGCCCATGCCGCCATGCCGGTCCAGGTGATCGGGCGAGAGATTGGTGAACACCGCCACATCCGGCGTCAGCGCGCGGGCCAGATCGGTCTGATAGCTGCTGAGTTCCAGCACCACGACCGAGCCCTCTTCTCCCGGCTCGATATCCAGCACCCCGCGCCCGATATTGCCCGCCAGTTGCGCGGGCCGCCCCGCCTCCCTCAGGATGTGGTGGATCAGCGCCGAGGTGGTCGACTTGCCGTTCGACCCGGTCACCGCCACCACGCGGGGCAGCGTGTCCATGCTGTTCCATTCGGGTCCCGCGAAGGAGCGGAAGAAGAGGCCGATATCATTGTCTACCGGCACCCCTGCCTCCATCGCGGCGGCGATCACCGGGTTGGGTTCGGGGTAAAGGTGCGGGATGCCCGGCGACACGATCAGACAGGCGGTATCGTCCCAGACGCCCTGTTTACGCAAGTCACGGATGGTGAACCCTTCGCCCTCCGCCACCTCGCGCGCGGCGGGGTTGTCGTCCCAGCACAGCGCCTCGGCGCCCCCCGCCCGCAAGGCCCGCGCCGTGGCCAGCCCCGACCGGCCCAGACCCAAAACCGCCACCCTGGCGCCCGCAAACCCTTTGACCGGGATCATGCCTGCTCTCCCTCAAACCCGTTTCGCGCCACCCTGTACCGAGGCTCTGGCGGATTGCAAGCGGGGCAAGGGAGGGGAAAGGAACATATCCGTTCCTTGGCGCTGTTCGCGAAGCTTGCCCGCCTCGCCATCGATATCCGCGCTGCCAACCGGGCACGTCACCGCTCTACCGGCGACACGGCTCGCAGATAGAGGTGCCAAGTCGTATGGCCGAGTATCGGCAGGGTAAAGATCAGGCCCAGGAATGCCGGAACCATCGACAACAGCATGGTGACCAAAATGATCGCCGCCCAGCCGAGCATCACCACCGGGTTCTCCCGCACCACACGAACCGAGGTGAGCATGGCGGTGATGAAATCGACCTCGCGGTCCAGCAGCATGGGCATGGCGACGACCGTCACCGAGAACAGCACCGCCGACAGCAACGCGCCGACACAGGCGCCGATCGCAAGGAAGATCCAGCCCTCCGGGGTGAAGAAGACCGTGTTCAAAAACCCGTCCAGATCCGAGAAGGACGAGTTCTGAAGGGTGATCACCAGAACGGTCCGGAACTGGTAGAACCACACCCAGAAGATGAACAGCGTGACAAAGGCCATCCAGCCCATTTCGCGCCTGCTCTGGCTGCTCATGACGTTAAGGATGTCCGACCAGCCAAACTTCTCCCCGCGCGCCAGTCGGCGGGACATCTCATAGAGCCCGGCGGCGGCAAAGGGTGCAACCAACGGAAAGCCGATCGCGGCGGGAATGACCATCCAGACCGCGCCGAGCCAGACCAGGCACCAGATGAACAGGATTCCGAAAACCGCATAGAACAGGCCAAAGAACCCGCTCATCATAGGTCGCGCCAGAAAGTCGGCAAAGCCTGCCTTCAGTGACGTCCGGATATCATCCGCCGTCAGCCCGTTGACCTCGGGCATTCCCTGCTGCGGCGTCGCATGGTCCGACGGTGCGGGGTCCGAGCCACTGGATGTCATGTCTCCCTCCCTCCAAAGCATGCCACAGCCCGGGTCCGTGCGACCTTGAGACCCCGCAGTGAAACACTGCATCTCTGCTCTGATCCAAAGTCTGCAACAGCTTGGGACACCGGGCAAGGAGGGAGTGCGGCGGCATGTACCGGGGAAATGCCCCCAAGCCTCCGCATCCTTGGCGTCGCCATCAAGAGTCCGCTCTTCCTCGAAAGGCATGTTTGGCGGTCAGCGAACGTCGAAAACGAGGTCTGCCCGACCCCTGGAAAACGTTCAATTCGTGGGGCAAAAGGCCCGCCTCAGCGGACCTTGAGTGTGGCCAGTCCGATCATCGCCAGGATCAGCGAGATGATCCAGAACCGGATCACGATGGTGGGTTCGGCCCAGCCCTTTTTCTCGTAATGGTGATGGATCGGGGCCATCAGGAAGACCCGTTTGCCGGTGCGCTTGAAATAGAGCACCTGGATGATGACACTCAGCGCCTCGACAACAAAAAGCCCGCCGACGATGGCCAGCACCAGCTCGTGCTTGGTCGCCACCGCGATGGCGCCCAGCGCGCCGCCCAGCGCCAGCGAACCGGTATCGCCCATGAACACCGCCGCAGGGGGCGCGTTATACCACAGGAAACCCAGCCCGGCGCCAAAGAGCGCGGCGGTGAAGATCAGGATCTCTCCGGTCCCCGGCACGTAATGCACGTCGAGATATTCGGTAAAGTCGACCCGCCCCACCGCATAGGCGATGACGCCCAGGGTCGAGGCCGCGATCATCGCGGGCATGATCGCCAGCCCGTCCAGACCATCCGTCAGGTTGACCGCATTGGCCGAGCCGACGATGACGCAGATCGCAAACGGCACATAGAGCAGCCCCAGATTGATCAGCGTGTCCTTGAACACCGGCAGCGCCAGCTGGTTCTGCAATTCGGCGGGATGGTTGTAGCCTGCCCAGAGCGCGGCGATCACCGCGATGATGATGCCCAGCGCCAGCCGCATCTTGCCCGACACGCCCTTGGTGTTCTGTTTCGACACCTTGGCATAATCGTCGGCAAAGCCGATCAGCGCATAGGCCAGCGTCACGAACAGCACCATCCAGACAAACGGGTTGTCCCAGCGCGCCCAGAGCAGCGTCGAGGTCAACAGCGCCCCCACGATCAGAAGCCCGCCCATGGTCGGCGTGCCCGCCTTGGAGAAATGCCCCTCGGGGCCGTCGTCGCGGATCGGCTGGCCTTTGCCCTGCTTGCGGCGCAGCACGTTGATCAGGGGACGCCCGAACAGGAACCCGAAAATCAGCGCCGTCATGAAGGCCCCGCCCGCGCGGAAGGTGATGTAGCGGAAGAGGTTCCAGACATCCCCCCCGTCCGACAGGGCAGTCAACCAGTAAAGCATGCGACGGCGTCCTTGTTACGTTTCCGACTGTTTCGATCCGGCCCCATGGCCCATTTCACGCAGCCCGTCAACAAGACGGGCCAATCCCATGCTGAGCGAGCCCTTGACCAGCACCGTATCGCCCGGCGCGACCAGCGCGGGCAGATCGGCCAGCATCTGGGCACCGGTCTCGGTCCAGCGCCCGCGTTTGGCCTCGGGCAGAGCCGCGTGCAGGGCGCGCATCAGCGGCCCGATGCAATGGACCTGGTCGATGCGCGCCATCGCCGGCAGCGCGGCCAGACCGGCGTGCAGCGGCAGCTCTTCGGGGCCAAGCTCCTTCATGTCACCCAGAAAGGCCACGCGACGGCGACCCGGGGCGCTGGCCAGCACTTCGAGCGCGGCCCCGACCGAGGTCGGGTTGGCATTATAGCTGTCGTCGAACAGGGTGAGCGGCCCGCCGGGCAGGGTCACGATCTCGCGCGCGCCGCGCCCCTTGTAGGGGGTCCAGCGCTGCAACCCTTGCAGCGACGCCCCCGCATCAGCCCCCAGCGCATCGCAGCAGGCCAGAGCCCCCAGCGCGTTCATCGCGAAATGCGTTCCCGCCGATTGCAGGGTGAAACTGACGGGGCCAGCCGGTGTGTCGGCGCGGGCATGGGTCATCCCATCCGCCACATCGACCCCGGTCAGGCGATAGTCTTGCGCGGCGCGTCCGAAGGAAACCTGCCGGGCGCCCTGAGCGGCGGCGCGCAGGATATCCGCCTCGGCGATATCGGCGTTCAGAACCGCCACACCGCCGGGCTCCAGCCCCTCCATGATCGCAGCCTTCTCGCGCGCGATTCCGGCCACGTCGTCAAACGCCTCCAGATGCACCGCCGCAACGGTGGTGACCATCGCCACATGCGGGCGGGCCTGGCGGGCCAAGGGCGCGATCTCGCCGGGATGGTTCATGCCGATCTCGATCACCGCAAATTCGGTATCCCGCGGCATCCGAGCCAGCGTCAGCGGCACGCCCCAATGGTTGTTGTAGCTGGCGACGCTGGCATGGGTGCGGCCCTGCGCGCCCAGCATGGCGGCCAGCATTTCCTTGGTCGAGGTCTTGCCGACACTGCCGGTCACCGCCACCACCCGCGCCGGTGTGCGGGCACGACCGGCGCGGCCCAAGGCCTCAAGCGCGGTTTGAACGTCATCAACCAGCAACAGCGGCGCGTCCGGGGTCACCCCCTCGGGGATGCGCGAAACCAGCGCGGCGCCCGCCCCGTTCTCAAGCGCCTGCGCCACAAAATCATGCCCGTCGCGGGCGGCGGTCAGTGCGACGAACAGGTCACCCGGCGCGATGGTGCGGGTGTCTATCGAGATGCCGCTGACCTGCCAGTCGCCCATGGCGCGGCCCCCGGTGGCCTCGGCGGCCTCGGCTGCGGTCCAGAGGGTCATGCCAGCCGTCCTTCCAGAGCGGCCACCGCGATGCTGGCCTGTTCCACATCGTCAAAGGGCAGCACCTGATCGCCTACCACCTGCCCCGTCTCATGCCCCTTACCGCAAATCAGCAGCGCATCGCCCGGTTCCAGCGTGTCGACACCGCGCAGGATCGCCTCGGCCCGGTCGCCCACTTCGGTGGCACCGGGGGCGCCCTGCATCACGGCGGCGCGGATCAGCGCGGGATCCTCGCTGCGCGGGTTATCATCGGTGACAATGACGATATCGGCGTTTTCCACCGCCGCCTTGCCCATCAGCGGGCGCTTGGTCGCGTCACGATCGCCACCGGCGCCGACAATGGCCACCAGCCGGCCCATCACATGTGGGCGCAGCGCCTTGAGCGCGGTCGCCACGGCATCGGGGGTATGGGAGTAATCGACAAAAACCGCAGCGCCATTGGCGCGGGTCGCGGCCAGCTGCATCCGCCCCCGGACCGTGCCCAGATGCGGCAGGATCTCGAACACACGTACCGGGTCCTCGCCGCAGGCGATGACCAGCCCGCAGGCCAAAAGGATATTTTCCGCCTGAAAACCGCCGATCAGGTCAAGCCGCGCCTGATAGGCCTTGCCCCGCCACGAAAACAGCATGTCCTGACCGGTGGCGTCAAAGCGCTGGTTGGTCAGGCTCAGGTCACAGGGGCCACGCCCCACCGTCAGCACGTTCTGGCCGCGCGCGGCGGCAATCGCGCGCATCTCGGCGCCCTTGGGGTCATCCATGTTGATGACCGCCACCCCGTCAGGTGGCAGCACCCGGCGAAAGAGCCCCGCCTTGGCGGCGAAATAGGCCTCGAAGGTGGCGTGGTAATCCAGATGGTCCTGGGTGAAATTGGTGAACCCGGCGGCCTTGAGCACCACTCCGTCCAACCGCCGCTGTTCCAGCCCGTGGCTGGAGGCCTCCATCGCCGCGTGGGTGACGCCGTTTGCCGCCGCCTCGGCCAGACAACGATGCAGGGTGATCGGTTCCGGCGTGGTATGGGCCAGCGGCGCGGTCCAGGCGCCCTCGACCCCGGTGGTGCCAAGATTGACGGCAGCATGGCCCAGCTCGGTCCAGATCTGGCGCACGAAGGTCGAGACCGAGGTCTTGCCATTGGTGCCGGTGACCGCGACCATTGTGGCGGGCTGCGCTCCGAACCACAACGCGGCCGTCAGGGCCAGCGTCTGGCGCGGATCCTCGACCACCACCAGCGCCGCCTGCGAGGCGTCCAGTTCGGCGGCCGCGATGCGGGCGCCCTCGGCATCGGTCAGGATGGTGCTGGCGCCCATCCGCAGGGCGTATTGGATGAACTCGCCGCCATGCACCCGGCTGCCGGGCAGCGCCGCGAACAGGAACCCGTCGCGCACCTGACGGCTGTCGACGGCCAGCCCGGTGATTTCAGGGTCACGCCCGCCCCGGGCGGTCAGCGCCAGATGGCTTAGTCTTCGTGCCGAGTCACCCATGGCGCCCTCACCTCATGTTCAGTTCGAGGTGAGCGTATAGCCAGCCCCCTGCGCGGGCTCAAGCTGTGGCCTGAGACCCAGAAGCGGCGCCACCCGGCCGATCAGTTCGGCTGCGACCGGCACCGCCGTCCAGCCAGCGGTGCGGCGCTTCTCGCCATAGGCCAGGATCGACGGCTCATCCAATGTCACCACCAGAACGTATTTCGGGTCCGAGGCCGGGAACAGGCTGGCAAAGGTTGCGATCACCTTGTCCTCGTAATAGCCGCCGCGCGGCTTGGGCTTGTCGGCGGTGCCGGTCTTGCCGCCCACCTGATAGCCCGGCACCTCTCCAAAGCTGGCGGTGCCGCTGGTGACCACCTTGCGCAGCATCGCCCGCGCCTGCCGGGCGGCGCTTTCCGACATCACCCGGGGGCCATATTGCGGGCCTTTCTGTTTCAGCACCGTCGGGCTTACATATTGCCCGCCATTGGCGATGGCGGCATAGCCCGCCGCCAGATGCATCGGGCTGGTCGAAAGACCATGGCCATAGGAAATGGTGACGGTGCTCAACTCGCCCCAATTCTTGGGCTTGAGCGGCTGTCCGCCCGAGGCCTCGACAATCTCGAACGGGGTCGGATCGAACATGCCCAGACTGTTGAGAAAGGCCTGCTGCCGCTCGGCTCCGATCTGAAGCGCAAGCCGCCCGGTGCCCCGGTTCGAGCTGTGCACGATCACGTCGGCGATGCTGATCTTGCCGTAATTCTTGTTGTTGAATTCGCCGATCGGAAACTTGCCGATCCGCATCGGCCCCGAGGTGTCGATGATGGTATCGGAATTGACCAACCCCAGATCGACCGCCTGCGCGGCAGTGAAGATCTTGAAGACCGAGCCCAGCTCGTACACCCCCTGCACATAACGGTTGAACAGCGGGCTGTCCGAAGGGTCAAAGCCGCTGGTGGGCGGGCGTGGCCGGTCATTGGGATCGAAGGAGGGCAAGGAAGAGGCGGCAACCACCTCGCCCGTATGCACATCCATCAGGACGGCCGAGGCGCCCTTGGCGCTCATGATCTTCATGCCGCCGTCCAGCACCTGCTCCATCGCCGCCTGCACCGTCAGATCAAGAGACAGCTGCAAGGGCTTGGTCCCGTTGGCCGGGTCACGCAGATAGCCGTCGAATTGCTTTTCGACACCGGCAACGCCAATCACTTCGGCGGCGTCCACCCCTTCGCGGCCGAACCCGGCACCACCCAGGACATGCGCGGCAAGCCGGCCATTGGGATAAAGCCGCATCTCACGCGGGCCAAACAGCAGGCCGGGGTCACCGATATCATGCACCGCCTGCTTCTGCTCGGGGCTAATGCGTTTCTTGATCCAGATGAACTTGCGCTTGCCGGTAAAGTCACGCACCAGCCGGTCGCGGTCCAGATCGGGGAAGATGCGGACCAGCCCCTCGGCGGCGGCGACGGGGTCGACCATCTGCGGCGGCTGGACATAAAGCGAATGGGTCTCGAAATTGGTGGCCAAGAGCCGCCCTTCGCGATCGACGATATCCGCGCGCTGCGCCGCGATGGTGGCCCCGGGGGCACTGGCCATCGGCTCCTGCGCCTCGGACGAGGCCAGCATGCCCATGCGGGCGCCGACCACCGAAAAGGCACAGAAGAAAAAGACACCCAGCACCAGCAGCCGCCCCTCGGCGCGGGCGCGCGAACGGTCCTGCATCTCTTCATGGCGCAGGCGAATGTTCTCGCGTTCGATCAGATCGGGGTTCTCACCCTTGGCACGGGCATGCAGGACACGGGCAAGCGGGCGCAGAGGGGTGCGGATCATGGCTGTTGCTCCGGCGGCAGGGTTCCGGCGTCCGAGAAATTCGACACGTCGATCCCGTTGATGATCGGCAGGGCGGGATCCTCGGCATACATGATTTCCGAGACCCGCCCGAACTGGTCGGCACGCATGGGCAACAGGCCCAGACGCTCGAAATTCAGGTCAGCAAGTTCGCGCAGGCGGTCGGGACGGTTGAGATAGGCCCATTCGGCGCGCAGCACGTTCAGCCGGACCTGTGCCTCGCCGATCTGGCGTTGCAGGCGCTGGGTATCCTTCAACACCTCCTGGGTGCGGTAATTCTCCTGATAGGCCCAGAGCGCCAGTCCCAGAACCGCCAGCGCGGTCAGCACATAGATCACACTTTTCACCGCGATCCCCCCCTGAGTTGCGGCATGCCGATGGATTTGGCGTCTACCGTACCGGCCGGCGCGTCGGTGCGGATCGCGACGCGCAGCTTGGCGGAGCGCGCGCGCGGGTTCTCGGCCAGTTCCTGATCATCGGGTCCGACGGCCTTGCGGGTCAGCAGCTCGAACCGCGGTGCGTCCTCGACGGTTTCAGGAGCATAGCGGTTGGCCCGCCCGCTGCGCCCGGCCCGCGCCTGAAGGAAGCGCTTGACCATCCGGTCCTCGATGGAATGAAAGGTGACAACCGCCAGCTTGCCGCCGGGCTTCAGCGCCCGCTCGGCCGCCATCAGCCCTTCGAACAATTCGTCGTATTCGGCATTCACCGCGATGCGCAGCGCCTGAAAGCTGCGGGTGGCGGGATGCGACTGTCCCGGCTTGGGCCGGGGCAGACAGCTTTCGACGATGGCGGCCAGTTGCAGAGTCGTCTCGATCGGCGCGTCGGCTCGCGCCTTGACGATGGCCCGCGCGATGCGGCGGCTGGCGCGCTCTTCGCCATAATGAAACAGGATATCGGCCAGTTCGGCCTCGGTCGCGGTATTGACCAGATCGGCGGCACTCGGCCCCTCCTGGCTCATCCGCATGTCGAGGGGGCCATCCTTCATGAAGGAAAACCCGCGCTCGGCGAGGTCAAGCTGCATCGAGGAGACCCCGAGATCGAGCACAACTCCATCCAGATCGCTGGCATATTCGTCCATGCGGGAAAACACGCCCTGCTGCATCACCAGCCGGTCGCCATATTCACCGGCCCAATCCGCCGCCAGTTCAAAGGCCAGCGGATCGCGGTCCACCGCGATGACGCGGTCAGCCCCGGCGGCCAGCAGGCCGCGGGTATAGCCACCAGCACCGAATGTACCGTCCAGCCAGACCCCCGACACCGGCGCAACCGCCGCCAGAAGCGGGCGCAGCAGAACGGGAATGTGAGGATCGTCGGGAGAGGGGGCAGCGGTTCCGGACATGACCTCAGCTGCCCCCGGCCCCGTCGAGATACTGCATCGGATCGAAATCCTCGGGCAGCTCGTCCAGCCATTCCTCGGCGGCGGCCAGCTCTTCCTCTTCATAGGTGGCCGGGTTCCAGATCTGGAACGTATCACCCGCCGCGATAAAGAAGGCCTCGTCGCCAAGCGCGATCTTGGTGCGCAGCTTCGCGGGCAACACCAGGCGCCCGGTCTCGTCGACGCTGGTGGGAAAGGACTGACCGTGGAACATGCGCTGAAGCATCTTGCGTTCCATCGAGCCGCGCGGCAGCGCGTCGATCTTGGCATCGACCTCGTCGATCGCCTCCATCGTGTAGCATTCGAGGAACTTGCGACGGTGATCGCCATAGACGATCACCAACTCGGGATTGCCACCGGATTGCCAGTTAGGGTCGCCCGCCTCCAGAACACGGCGAAACGAGGCGGGAATGGACACCCGCCCCTTGCTGTCAACCTTATGGTTGCTTTCGCCTCTGAACCTGCGCGCCAAGCCGACTGTCCCTTTCGCCTGCGCCCCCGTTGAATTTCCGCCCCCAGAAACGTGAAAACGGCGGGTTGATCTGCTGCCACTGATCAACCCGCCGCCTTAGCCCGCTTTGCGGGGTGTCCGACTGCGCGCGCCACCTGGGGGGATGTCTGCTCGCTCGCGCGCCGGATCTCTTGGTTCGATGAAAGCGAAGTGCCTGTATGAAACCTTGTTATTCTTGGTTGGGGTCGTTTGGTGCCCCTGTCGCCTCGTCCTCATCGGATGAACAAGGGATGCCATGGGAAATTATGGAAATCAACACCAATCTATGGACATACAGCAGGGCGCTATTTGAACGAAGCAGGAACACATCAGAAGGATCGAGCGCTCACACACGACATACAGACAGAGAGTTGCACGGAACAACTATATATGGACATATTTGCTCCATCCCAAAATTTCCCCCGATTTCCCAAAAAAAATTCTACATCTAGCGATACTCATCCCTATGTTTTCTTTTTGTTCTCAATCCCGACCGCGAATCACGCCCCGCCTCCCATGAAATGGAGATCACGTCGGCGACCAGATACATCCGTCCCACGATTTCCCATATCCGCCGGTCAAATCGGCAACCACTCAAGATCGCCCAGCCGCGAGTCAGCGCGGCAGCGGCAGCGTCCGTTTTTTTTCGTGCTCAAAATAAAATCACGTTGCGTAAGTCTCAGACGTTCGCTCTTGAGTGGTTCTCGACCGAAAAAGAGCGGCCAAATGCGTCGGATCAGAAAACCTCAATAAAATATGGCGCTTTTAGCGATTCTCGAACTTATCCAAGCAATCTATGCACTTGCTGCATAGCAGCATTGAATCGAAGAGCTATTGTGCACCTGCAGCAATCGCCTATCTTCAGCCTCAAGCAAGCGCCACAACACGGTGCGGACGAAACGGATACGGATGAGAACGATGGCTGTGACAAGCGAACATAGCACCCTGAAAGGCCACCACGGTCTTGGCGTTCTGGCGCTGATCGAGGCCGCGCGGAGCCGGTTTGCCGAGCATCGCATCTATCGCCAGACGGTGAACGAACTGTCGGCGCTTTCGGGACGGGAACTGGCCGATCTGGGCCTGCACCGGTCGATGATCAAGCGTGTCGCCATGCAGGCGGCCAAGGACTACACGGCGCGCTGAGCGCCACGAATTTTCGGGATCAGGCCCTTCTCCTCCTCCCTAGGGCCTGAGACGACGCGGCGGCATCCTCCTCCTCCCTGATGCCGCCGCACTAATACCGGCAAAGACAGCCGGACGCGGATACACCGGGCTCTCCTCCTCCCTGTCCGGTGTAGAAAGCGCGCGGCGGTGCTCTCCTCCTCCCTGCACCGCCGCGACCCTCATACCGGGCGTCGATCCCGGGTTCGGATACATCGGGGCTTCTCCTCCTCCCTGCCCGGATGTTGCAATGAACGGCGGTGCCCCCTCCTCCTCCCTGGGCGCCGTCGTTTTTTGTGTGAACGGCCGGCATGTCGCGGACAAAGGCACCCTGTGACGCATTCCGACGCTTCGACAATCTCGGTTGCTGGTTCTATCCTGAGCAGGAAGACCCCATATCGAGGCGCATCAGCATGAAATTCATCCACCTGAGCGACATCCACCTGATGCCCCCGGGCCAGAGCCTGAGCGGCAGCGATCCCATCGAAAAACTGTCAAAGGTGCTTGAGGACATCGCCACATGGCATTGCGATGCCGAATTCTGCGTCATCTCGGGCGATCTCGCCGATCTGGGGGACAGGGAGTGCTACGAGTGGCTGCGCGAGCGGCTGGCGCATTTCCCGGTTCCGGTCTTCCTGATGCTGGGCAATCATGACGTGCGCGAGACTTTCCTGAGCGTCTTTCCCGACCATCCGCGCGATGCAAACGGGTTCATCCAACATGGCCATACGGCTGGCGGCGCCCGGTTTCTGTTCCTCGACACGCTGACCGGCGGACCGGATATCCATGACGGAGAGCTGTGCGACGACCGGCTGGCCTGGTTGGCGGCCGAGCTTGAACGGGCGGGCGACATGCCGGTCTATGTGTTCCTGCATCACCCGCCCTTTGACATCGCGATTCCCTATGTCGACGAGATCAAGCTGCGCCAGCCCGACGCGTTCCACGCCACATTGCAGGCAGGACGCAACATCCGCCACGTCTTCTATGGTCACGTACACCGCACCACCTATGTGAACTGGCGCGGCTATCCGTTCACTTCGCTGCCCAGCACCAACCACCAGGTGCCGCTGATCCCCGAGCGTGAGGGGCAGGAACACAGCGCCGAGCCGCTGGCCTATGGCGTTGCCACCATCGAGGGCGATCAGTTCACCCTGCATGTGGACAGTTACCTGGGCAAGCCCGGCGCCTAGATGGAACTTGTGTGGATCCTGATGGTCCTGCTGTCGGCGGTGACCCATCCGTTGCGGGATCTGACGCTGAAGGGGGTGGCCCATCCGGTCTCCTGCTATACCGGCGTCTGCCTGTCCTGGATGGTCTTTGCCGGGGCACATATGGCGCTTAGCGGACAGGGTCCCGCCCTGCCCGCGCGGGTCTGGCCGCTGGTGGCGGTCTCTGCGCTGGGGCTGACGGTCTATTACTACGGCACCCTGTCGGCGCTGCGGCGCGGCAACCTGTCGGCCTATTACCCGATCGTGCGCTCCTCTCCGCTCGCAATCGCCGCGATCAGCTGGCTGGCATCCGGGCAGAGCTATTCCTGGGCGGCGTTGTCGGGCATGGCGCTGATCATCCTGTCCGGGCTGATGATCCAGCGGGGCAACGGGCGGCTGCTGGACGATCCGCGCGCCTTTGCCATGGCGCTGTTGGCCATGCTGGGGTCGGCCGCCTATTCGATCTCGGACGCCACCGCGATGCAGGACACCACCAGCGCGCCCTTCCTGTTCTGGACCTATGCGCTGGTTACGCTGGCGATGGCGGCACTGCGCGCGTGGGAGGATCGGGGCACCTCGGCGCCGCTTTTGGGGGTGGTGCGTGGATGGGCGCAAAACCCCTGGCGCATCCTGTTTGCCGGGCTGTCCTCTTACCTGTCCTATCTGCTGATCCTGCGGGTCTTCCAGCTGGGCGCCGAGGCGGCGGCAGTCAGCGCGGTCCGGCAGGTGTCGATCCCGGTTTCGGTAATTCTGGCAGCGCTGGTACTGAAAGAGCCGCGCGGCCTGCACCGCCTGGGCTGGGCGGTGCTGATCGCCATCGGCATCGCGATGATCGCGCTGCAATAGGCAGCAGACCGCACGCGACTAGAACGGCACGTCGTCCTTTGCGGACAGAAAACGGGCCACGACCTTCTTGAGGCCCGCCTTGTCGAAATCGACTTCGACCTTGTCGCCCTCGATGCCGATCACCTGTCCATAGCCGAATTTCTGATGAAAGACGCGCTCGCCCAGTGTGAAACTGGCCACCGCGTTGAGGTCGATCACCGTGGTGCGGCTTTCGCGCGGTTGCGACAGACCATGTTGCCCCTGCCGCGCCTGAAGTCGCTTCCACCCCGGGGAGTTATAGCCATCCGCCGCCGCCGCGCGGCTTTCGATGCCGGGGGAGGACATGCCACCGCCATAAAGGCCCGGAGGCGTCAGCACCTCGACATGATCCTCGGGCAATTCGTCGATGAACCGCGAGGGCAGCGCGTTCTGCCACTGGCCGAACACCCGCCGGTTGGCGGCAAAGGAGATGGTACAGACCTCTTCGGCGCGGGTGATGCCCACATAGGCCAGCCGCCGCTCCTCTTCGAGCCCCTTGAGGCCGCTTTCATCCATCGAGCGTTGCGAAGGGAACAGCCCGTCCTCCCACCCCGGCAGGAAGACGGCGGGAAATTCCAACCCCTTGGCCGCGTGCAGCGTCATGATCGAGACCTTGGCCCCGCCGCTGTCCTGCTCGTTGTCCATCACCAGGCTGACATGTTCTAGAAACCCTTGCAGGTTCTCGAAATTGTCGAGCTGGTTGACCAGTTCCTTGAGGTTTTCCAGCCGCCCCGGCGCCTCGGGCGTCTTGTCGTTCTGCCACATGGCGGTATAGCCGGACTCGTCCAGGATCACCTGCGCCAATTCGATATGCGACATTTCGGGCGCACCGAATTGCATCGGGGCGGTGTCATCGTCCACAACCGACTCGTCGTCGATCTCGATCCGCGGGCCGCGCGTCAGGGCAGCCCAGCGGGCCAGACCGTCGGTCAACTCGCCCAGCGCCTTGCCGCCCTTCCCCTTGATCAGGCCGTTCTCCACCGCGATCCGGGCACCTTCGACCAGCGACACCCCGTTTTCGCGCGCAACCGCGCGAATGGCCTGCTGCGCCTTGTCGCCAAGGCCGCGCTTTGGCGTGTTCACGATCCGCTCAAAGGCCAGATCGTCCTCGGGGCTGGTGACCAGCCGGAAATAGGCCATGGCATCGCGGATCTCCATCCGCTCGTAGAAACGCGGGCCGCCGATCACCTTGTAAGGCAGGCCGATGGTCAGGAACCGGTCCTCGAACGCGCGCATCTGATGCGCCGCGCGCACCAGGATCGCCATTTCATCCAGCGAGACCGGCCGCACGCCCCTTGTGCCGCCCTGCATCGCCTCGATCTCTTCGCCGATCCAGCGCGCCTCTTCCTCGCCATCCCAATGGCCGATCAGGCGGACCTTCTCTCCCTCCTGCGCATCGGTCCACAGCTCCTTGCCCAATCGTCCCTCGTTGCCGCGAATGACGTTGGACGCCGCCGCAAGGATATGCGGGGTCGAGCGATAGTTCTGTTCCAGCCGCACCACATGGGCACCGGGAAAATCCTTTTCGAACCGCAGGATATTGCCCACTTCGGCACCGCGCCAGCCATAGATCGACTGGTCGTCATCGCCCACGCAACAGATGTTGCGATGCCCGCCCGCCAGCAGCCGCAGCCACAGATACTGGGCGATATTGGTATCCTGGTACTCGTCCACCAGCACATAGCGGAACCAGCGCTGATACTGTTCCAGCACATCCGGGTGGGTCTGGAAAATTGTGACCATATGCAGCAGCAGGTCGCCGAAATCGACCGCGTTCAGCTCGCGCAGGCGGGTCTGGTACTGGGCATACAGTTCGGGCCCGCGATGGTTATAGGCACCGGCCTCGGCAGCGGGCAGCTTGTCGGGCGTCAGCGCCTTGTTCTTCCAGCCGTCGATGATATTGGCCAAGAGCCGCGCGGGCCAGCGCTTGTCGTCGATATTGGAAGCCTGCACCAGCTGCTTGAGCAGGCGCAGCTGGTCGTCGGTGTCGAGAATGGTGAAGTTCGACTTCAGGTCGACCAGTTCCGCATGCCGGCGCAGCAGCTTGACACAGATCGAATGGAAGGTGCCCAGCCAGGGCATGCCCTCGGCCGGTTGCCCCAGCATGCGGCCGACGCGGGTCTTCATCTCGCGCGCGGCCTTGTTGGTAAAGGTCACGGCCAGAATCTCGTTGGGCCGGGCACGGCCCGTCATCAGCAGATGCACGATGCGCGCAGTCAGCGCCTTGGTCTTGCCGGTGCCCGCGCCCGCCAACATCAGGACGGGACCGTCCAAACGCTCCACCGCCTCGCGCTGAGCGGGGTTGAGGTCGTCCAGATACGGCGTGGGGCGCGCCGCCATGGCGCGCGCGGAAAGCGAGACGCCTTCAAAGGCGTCCATGTCGTCATAACTGCTCATGGGGGCAAATTACGCCGGAACGGGGCCGAGGGAAAGGGTTTGTTCACGGCTTGTTCACAGGTTATTTCGGTTCTCCATCACGTTTTGCAGCAAGTTTAACGATTTTGGCGGAGCGCCGGGGGAATCTGTTAACGGCTTTGTAAACTCGCGCACCCAGCCTTGAGACGGTTTGGGCGAGCGCGGGAGAGAAGCTTGGGACACAGGGCCTCCGTCAGTTGGCAACTAAGATGGGTCGGCCTGGCCCTGTTTCTGAGCGCGATGGTGGGTGTTGCCGCCTGGTCGGTGTTTCGCCTGCCCACCCCGGTCGTCGACCGGATGATCGAGTCCGATATCCGCAAACAGGCGCAGCTGTGGACCCGCGGGATCACGATGCATCTGGAGCATCTGCCCGAGATCTTTGCCAGCGGCGAGCTTGACGAACATGACATCGAATTTCTGATGTTGATGCCCAGTACCTCGGATGCCTACCGGCTCAAGCTGCTGAACGCAGAGGGGCGGGTGATCTGGTCTACCCGCGGCGCCGAGCTCGGCACGCTTACCCCGGATGCCCCATTCTTTGACGTGGTGGCACGCGGAGGAACCCACTATTCTCTGGTCGAGCGACCGATTACCGAGGTTGACGGCTCCATGCCCGCCGCGCGGGAGGGACAGCAGGACGACGCGCGTTGTATCGCCGAGGTCTATACCCCGGTGATCGTGGACGGCCAGTTTCTGGGAGCGCTGAAATTCTATGCCGATGTCAGCGAGCGCCGGCAGACCTTTGCCACGCGGTTGCAACTGGTGCTGGCGGCGCTCAGCAGCTTTGCCCTGTTGACCATGTGCGCAACGATGCTGGTGATCTACCGCACCAACCGCGCCCGTTTCGCGGCGCTGCAATCGCGCACGGCGACCGAGCGCTCGCTGATGGACGAACAGTTGCGGCTGGCGCGCGAGGTGCGTCTTCTGGGCGAGTTGAACGAATGGCTGCAGTCGTGTCGCGCGCTGGAAGAGCTGTTCGCGATGGTGTCCCGTTTCATGGAGCATATCCTGCCTGATGCCGAGGGAAGTCTTTATGTCTATTCCAACTCTCGCGATGTGCTGGATGGCAGCGCTGGCTGGAACGGCGGGGTGTTCAAGGATCACATCCACCCCGAGGCCTGCTGGGGCCTGCGCCGCGGGCGGTCGTATGAATACGGCGCCTCCGAGGTGGATTTCGTCTGCGACCATGCCGAACCGCATGACGGGCGGCCCTATTTCTGCTTTCCGATCCTAGCTCATGGCGAAACCGTCGGGCTGATGCATCTGCGGGCGCGGGCCGGGGCCGAGGCGGATTTCTCGACCAGCAAGCGGTTGGCACAGATGTGCGCCGAACAGATCAGCATGGCGATTGCAAACGTGCGGATGCGCGACCAGTTGCACGACCAGTCGGTGCGCGACCCGCTGACGGGCCTGTTCAACCGGCGCCACCTGACCGAGACCCTGCGCAAGCAGCTGCTGCATTGCCAGACCCGTGGTGGCAGGCTCAGCCTGATCGCGGTCGACGTGGATCATTTCAAGAAGTTCAACGATATTCATGGCCACGATGCCGGCGACATGGTGCTGCGCGCGGTCGGAGCAGCATTGGAACAGGCCTGCGACCGGGACGAGGTGGCCTGTCGCATCGGCGGTGAGGAGTTCATGCTGGTGCTTCCCGACTGCACACCCGACGATGTGATGACACGCGCTGAATTGCTGCGCCAGTCGGTCGAAGAGGTCACCGTCCGCTATGGCGAAAAGACCCTGCCGCGCGTAACCATCTCGGCCGGGGTGGCGCATTACCCCCGCCACGGAACCATGCCACAGGACCTGATGCGCGCCGCGGATGACGCGCTATACGAGGCCAAGGGAATGGGGCGCAATCAGGTGCGGGTGGCGCAATCCGCCGGTGCCGATCAGCGCGAACCGTCCGAACCGAAACCCGCAAAGACAGCCGCGCCCCCTGACGATCCACCTCGGGCAGAGGGGAGTTTTGCCGCGGAATAGACCGGGGGCGGGTGACCACCCGCCCCGCCGCAGCGCAGAAAAATCTTGGGCAAATGGCATATCCGGGACTAGACTTTTCCCTAACGTCACCCATTAATGCGCCGCATGGATTTGCACAGTGCGTTTCCCGGTATCATGGACCTGAAATGGCGTGCCAAGCGGCGCCTGCCTCGCTTCGTCTGGGAGTATCTGGACAGCGGTACCGGGGTCGAGGCCACCAAGGCCCGCAACCGGGCGGCGCTTGATCGCATCGGGTTTCTGCCCTCGGTCCTGCATGGCCCGCTCGAACATGATCTGACCACGACGCTCCTCGGCATGACCTACGACCTGCCCTTTGGCATTGCCCCCGTGGGGATGTCCGGTCTGATCTGGCCCGATGCCGAAGGCCATCTGGCCCGCGCCGCCGCCCGCGCCAACATTCCCTATTGCCTGTCCACCGTCGCGGCGCAAAGCCCAGAGGACCTCGCCCCCCATATCGGGCCGCAGGCCTGGTTCCAGCTCTACCCGCCCAAGGACCCGGATATCCGCCGCGACCTGGTCGAGCGGGCGCGGCAGGCCGGGTTCAAGACGCTGGTCCTGACGGTTGATGTGCCGGTCGCCTCGCGCCGCGAGCGGCAGGTCCGTTCGGGCCTGACCCAGCCACCGAAACTGACCCCCCGCCTGCTGGCACAGGTGGCCATGCGCCCGGCCTGGGCAATGGGCATGGCCCGCAGCGGCATGCCGCATATGCGCACGCTGGACAAATACAGCCAGGGTCTGACCAATCTGCCACCCACCGCGCATATCGGCTATCTGTTGCGCACCTCACCCACCGAGGATTACGTGGCCTGGCTGCGCGATGCCTGGCAGGGGCCGTTTGTCGTCAAAGGCGTCCTGCGCCCCGAGGATGGCGAACGGATGGAGCGTCTGGGCGTCGATGCGCTCTGGGTTTCGAACCATGCCGGGCGCCAGTTCGACGGTGCCCCGGGCGCGGCCGAGATGTTGCCGCAGATCCGCGCCGCGACCAGTCTACCGCTGATCTTTGACAGCGGCGTCGAGGGTGGGCTCGATATCTTGCGCGCGCTGGCGCTGGGGGCCGATTTCGTGATGCTGGGCCGGGCCTTTCATTTCGCGCTGGCGGCACTTGGCCCGCAGGGCGTCGCCCACGCCATCGACATCCTGCAAAAGGACATCGAATCGAACCTGGGCCAACTGGGCGCCGCGCGCGCCAGCGACTTGCCGCCCACCCGCCCCCTGAGCGCCGCACAGTGACCCTCTCCGCACCCGGTCATATCGAAATGCGGCGGATGCGAGCGATAACATGCCGGTTCTACCCAGAACTACCAATATCACTGCGGCTATTGTCCGCGTAAACCCCACTGCCAACTGACCAATTACCGGGACCTGCCATGACCGAATTCAAGAAGATCCTGATTGCCAACCGGGGCGAGATCGCCATCCGCGTGATGCGCGCCGCCAACGAGATGGGCAAGAAGACGGTTGCCGTCTATGCCGAAGAGGACAAGCTGGGCCTGCACCGGTTCAAGGCTGACGAGGCTTATCGCATCGGCGAGGGCTTGGGGCCTGTGGCGGCCTATCTCTCGATCCCCGAGATAATCCGGGTGGCCAAGGAAAGCGGCGCCGATGCGATCCATCCGGGCTATGGCCTGCTCAGCGAGAACCCTGATTTCGTCGATGCCTGCGTCAAGAACGGCATCACCTTCATCGGGCCGCGCGCCGAGACCATGCGCGCGCTGGGGGACAAGGCAAGCGCCCGCAAGGTGGCCATTGCCGCCGGTGTTCCGGTGATCCCCGCGACCGAGGTTCTGGGCGACGACATGGATGCGATCCGCGCCGAGGCCGCCGAGATCGGCTATCCGTTGATGCTCAAAGCCTCGTGGGGCGGCGGCGGCCGCGGCATGCGCCCGATCCACAGCGAAAAGGAACTGGCCGAAAAGGTCATGGAAGGCCGCCGCGAGGCCGAGGCCGCATTCGGCAATGGCGAGGGCTATCTGGAAAAGATGATCATCCGCGCCCGCCATGTCGAGGTGCAGATCCTGGGCGACAAGCATGGCGAGATCTATCACCTGTGGGAGCGCGACTGCTCGGTTCAGCGCCGCAACCAGAAGGTGGTCGAACGCGCCCCCGCCCCCTATCTGAGCCAGGCCCAGCGCGAGGAACTTTGCGAGCTTGGCCGCCGCATCTGCGCCCATGTGAACTATGAATGCGCCGGTACCGTCGAATTCCTGATGGATATGGACAGCGGCAAGTTCTACTTCATCGAAGTCAACCCGCGTGTGCAGGTCGAACATACGGTGACCGAAGAGGTGACCGGCATCGACATCGTGCAAGCCCAGATCCTGATCGCCGAGGGCAAACCGCTGGCCGAGGCCACCGGCAAGGCCAGCCAGGACGAGATCGCGCTGAACGGCCACGCGTTGCAGACCCGGATCACCACCGAGGATCCGCTCAACAACTTCATTCCCGATTACGGCCGCATCACCGCCTATCGCTCGGCCACCGGCATGGGCATCCGGCTGGATGGCGGCACGGCTTACGCGGGCGGCGTGATCACGCGCTATTACGACTCGCTCTTGACCAAGGTCACCGCCTGGGCGCCAACCCCGGAAAAGGCCATCGCCCGGATGGACCGCGCCCTGCGCGAATTCCGCATCCGCGGGGTCAGCACCAATATCGCCTTTGTCGAGAACCTGCTGAAACACCCGACCTTCCTGTCGAATGAATACACCACCAAGTTCATCGACACGACGCCGGACCTGTTCCAGTTCAAGAAGCGCCGCGACCGGGGCACCAAGGTGCTGACCTATATCGCCGATATCACGGTGAACGGGCATCCCGAGACCCGCGACCGCCCGATGCCCGCCGCCGAGGCCCGCATGCCGAAGCCACCCGCCAAGCGGGGCGAACCCCGCATGGGCACCCGCAACCTGCTGGAGCAGAAGGGCCCGCAAGCGGTGGCCGACTGGATGAAGGCGCAGCGCCAGCTGCTGATCACCGACACCACCATGCGCGATGGCCACCAGTCGCTGCTGGCAACCCGGATGCGCTCGATCGACATGATCCGGGTGGCACCCACCTATGCCGCCAACCTGCCGCAACTGTTCAGCGTCGAATGCTGGGGCGGTGCGACCTTTGACGTGGCTTACCGCTTCCTTCAGGAATGCCCGTGGCAGCGCCTGCGCGACCTGCGCGAGGCGATGCCCAACCTGATGACCCAGATGCTGCTGCGCGGCGCCAACGGGGTGGGCTATACCAACTATCCCGACAACGTGGTGCGCGAATTCGTGCGCCAGGCGGCGACCGGCATCGACGTGTTCCGCGTCTTCGACAGCCTGAACTGGGTCGAAAACATGCGCGTCGCCATGGATGCGGTGGTCGAGCAGAACAAGATCTGCGAAGGCACGATCTGTTACACCGGCGATATCCTGAACCCCGAACGCGCCAAGTATGACCTCAAATACTATGTGGCGATGGGCAAGCAGCTGCGTGACGCGGGCGCCCATGTGCTGGGGCTCAAGGACATGGCGGGCCTGTTGAAACCCGCGGCCGCCAAGGTGCTGATCCGCGCCCTCAAGGAAGAGGTGGGTCTGCCCATCCACTTCCACACACACGACACCGCCGGCATCGCTTGCGCCACCATCCTTGCCGCGTCTGAGGCCGGGGTGGACGCGGTCGATTGCGCGATGGACAGCTTCTCGGGCAATACCAGCCAGGCGACGCTGGGTACCGTGGTCGAGGCGCTGCGCCATACCGACCGCGACACCGGGCTGGACGTCAAGGCGATCCGCGAGATCAGCGACTATTTCGAGGCGGTGCGCGGGCAATACGCGGCCTTCGAAAGCGGGCTTCAGGCCCCTGCCTCCGAGGTCTATTTGCACGAGATGCCCGGCGGCCAGTTCACCAACCTCAAGGCGCAGGCGCGCTCCATGGGGCTGGAAGAGCGCTGGCATGAGGTGGCGCAGATGTATGCCGACGTGAACCAGATGTTCGGCGATATCGTCAAGGTCACGCCCAGTTCCAAGGTTGTGGGCGACATGGCGCTGATGATGGTCAGCCAGGGCCTGACCCGCGCCCAGGTCGAGGACCCGAAGAGCGACGTGGCCTTCCCGGATTCGGTCATCGACATGATGCGCGGCAATCTGGGCCAGCCGCCGGGCGGTTTCCCCACCGCGATCCTGTCCAAGGTTCTGAAGGGAGAGGCGCCCAACACCGAGCGCCCGGGCGCGCATCTGCCGCCCGTCGATCTGGAAGCGGTCCGCGCCCAGGTGTCCAAGGAGCTTGAGGGCAAGGAGGTCGATGACGAGGACCTGAACGGCTATCTCATGTATCCCAAGGTGTTCATGGATTACATGGGCCGCCACCGCCAATACGGCCCCGTCCGCACCCTGCCCACACGCACCTTCTTTTACGGGATGGAGCCGGGCGAGGAGATCGCCGCCGAGATCGACCCCGGCAAGACGCTGGAAATCCGCTGCCAGGCCATCGGCGAAACCGATGAGAATGGCGAGGTCAAGGTGTTCTTTGAACTCAACGGCCAGCCCCGCGTGATCCGGGTGCCGAACCGGCTGGTGAAATCCACCACCATGCAGCGGCCCAAGGCCGAGCCGGGCAATGCCAACCACCTGGGTGCGCCGATGCCCGGCGTGGTGGCCACCGTCGCGGTGCAGGCCGGGCAACAGGTCAAGGCGGGCGATCTGCTGTTGACCATCGAGGCGATGAAGATGGAGACCGGCATCCACGCCGAGCGGGACGCTACCGTCAAGGCCGTGCATGTCCAGCCCGGCGGCCAGATCGACGCCAAGGACCTTCTGGTCGAACTGGAATAGGCCCGAGGCCCATCCCGACACACAGGCCGCGCCCCCAACCGGGCGCGGCTTTTTCATACCTGCCCCTGCCCGTGCCACGGCCCGGAAAATGGGGCAAAGAATTTTCCGCCCCGCCCGCATTTTCCTCTTGCAGGCATCGGCAGTAGTTTATATCTCCCTCCTCACTCAAACGGGGCGGGCGTAGCTCAGGGGTAGAGCATTACCTTGCCAAGGTAAGGGTCGTGAGTTCGAATCTCATCGCCCGCTCCAGATTGAGACCTCAGGCCGGATGGCCAAACGGATGCGGGCGTAGCTCAGGGGTAGAGCATTACCTTGCCAAGGTAAGGGTCGTGAGTTCGAATCTCATCGCCCGCTCCAGA
>NZ_JAKOEM010000060.1:0-2113 GCF_022321465.1 Ruegeria alba
GCGCGGCCGCGGGCCGAGACCGGCCAGACGCATTCGACCTTGCCGTTGCGCACGCCGACATACCAGTCATGCACATTGGCGGTCGGGTCGCAGTGGCCGGGCACCAGCTTGAGCTTCTCGTTGACCTTCAACACGCCGTCCGGGTCGGCGATCACGCCATGCTCGTCCGAGCATTTGACATATTCCACGTCATCGCGCCCATAGATGAACGGCAGCCCGCTATCGACCGATTGCGCCTTGAGGCCCGCGTCACAGATCGCCTTGTCGGGTTTGGCGTGGCTCATGACCGAGGTCAGGATGAAGAAGGCGTTTTCCCACTCACCCGCATCGATGCGCTTGCCCTCGTGATCGAGGATGCGGCCATAATCCGCATCCATGAAGGCATACGACCCGCACTGGAGTTCGTTGTAGAGGCCGGAATTGCTCTCGAAGTAATACGATCCCGTGCCACCGCCCGACACCAGGTCGGTCTCGATCCCGTCCGCCTTCAGAGCATCCACGGCATCCTGCACCTGCGCGATGGCGGCATCGATCTTGGCCTTGCGGTCGGCAAAGCTGTCCATGTGCTGCATCGCGCCCTGATAGGCCTGGATGCCGCGATAGGTCAGGTTGTCCGCCTGGGCGACAGCCTTGGCGATCTCGACCACCGCAGGCGTGGTGGTCACGCCACAGCGCCCGGCACCGCAGTCGATCTCCACGAAGACACCCAGCCGGGTGCCTGCCTTGACGGCCGCCGCCGACAGGTCCGCCACGTTGGCGACATCATCGACACAGACGATCACCTCACCTCCGCTCAGCTTCGGCAGCTGGACGAGGCGCGCGATCTTGCCCGGATCGCGGACCTGGTTCGAAACGAGGATCTCCTTGATGCCGGCGCGGGCAAAGACCTCGGCCTCGCTGACCTTCTGGCAGCAGACGCCGATAGCACCGCCCAGGTCCATCTGCAGCTTCAACACATCGACGGATTTGTGCATCTTGCCATGCGCGCGGTGGCGCATGCCATGCGCCTTGGCATAGTCGCCCATCTTCCTGATGTTGCGCTCGAGCGCGTCGAGATCCAGCACCAGGGCAGGCGTCTGGATATCGGCGGCATCCATGCCCGGCTTGGCGGGAATGTCGAAACCGACCTCGTAGGCGCCCAGGTCAATCGAGTCTTTCATGGGAATTCTCCTGTTCAGCCCTGCATCCAGGGCAGTTTGTCCAGATCGACGTTGCCGCCGGTGATGATCACGCCCACGCGCTTGCCACGAAACGCGTCGGGGTTCTTGAGGATGGTGGCCAGCGGCACGGCGCTGGAGGGTTCCATCACGATGCGCAGGTGCTTCCAGATCAGCTTCATCGCATCGACGATTTCCTGCTCCGAGGCGGTGTAGATCTCGGACACGTGGTGCGACACGAAGTGCCAGGTCAGGTCCTTGAGCGGCACCAGCAGACCGTCAGCGATGGTCCTGGGCGCATCATCGGCAATGATGTGACCCGCCTTGAAGCTGCGATAGGCGTCGTCGGCCTGTTCGGGCTCGGCGGCGATCACCTGTGTTTCCGGCGCCAGCGTCGCCAGGGTCAGGCAGGTGCCCGCGATCATGCCGCCGCCCCCGATCGGGGCCACCACCATGTCGAGCCCGTCTGTCTGCTCCATGAATTCCCTGGAACAGGTGCCTTGCCCGGCGATCACCCGCGGATCGTTGTAGGGATGCACGAAATCGCCGCCCGTGGCGGCCTGCACCTCGGCGAACGTCGCCTCGCGCGAGGTCGTCGAGGGCTCACATTCGGTGATCACGCCACCATAGCGACGCACCGTGTCCTTCTTGGCCTGCGGCGCGGTGCGCGGCATGACCACGTTGCAGGGGATGCCGCGCAGCATGGCGGCATAGCTCAGGCACGAGGCATGATTGCCGCTCGAATGCGTCGCCACGCCCTTGGCCGCCTGCGCCTCGTCCAGTCCAAAGACCGCGTTGGTGGCCCCGCGCACCTTGAACGCGCCCGGCTCCTGAAAGTTCTCGCATTTGAAGAACAGCCGGCACCCCGCCAACTCGCTCAGATAATCCGACACCCGCACCGGCGTACGACGGATATACGGCGCGATCCGATCATGCGCACAAAGCATGTCCTCGTA
>NZ_JAKOEM010000061.1:0-2084 GCF_022321465.1 Ruegeria alba
AAAGCCGACGTCACCGGATTTTGCCCTCCGCCCAGTTCACCACAATCAACCCCGGTACGCAATCGAGCGCCCGCTCGACTTGGCGTTCGAGATCCAGTGGGTTTGGCAGTCAGATTGTTGTTAGAAGTCCAACCCTGCCATTGTGTCGATGTTTCTTTCATCCGGCCGACGAACTACGATCCTCATCGAGGCAGATTACAGGAGAAGACGATGCGCAAAGCCATTTTCGTCGCAATTGCAGCGGTTTTTATCGGAACTCTCCTGAGTTCCAACCCTGCAACGGCCGGGTCGCTCGGACGCTTCGAGGTTTCCGGCGTCGAAGGAGATGACATGCTCAAGATGCGTGCAGGCCCAGGAACCGGGTACCGCGTGATCCTTGGTCTGCCGAACGGTACCGTGCTGCGCGTCCACACATGCGAGCAAACCGGAGGCACGCGCTGGTGCCGCGTGTCCCTGGAGCAAGCACGTGGGCTCCAGGGGTATGTATCCTGGGCATACCTCCGGAAACTGTGACCGAAAGCCTCCGGCTCACCTTCGCGCAAGACAAGCAGGCCGTTGGCCGGAACGCGCTTGAATAGCAGTGACAGCTGTGCACAGAGCTTGGCGTGAATGGTTGCGCGGAAGGTGGGCATCGAAGGGTTTGTTTGCTTTTTGATGGAATTCGCAGAACAGTCTTCAGACCGGCGGTTTTGGCGAACAAGGGAGCAAGCCATGGATCAGCAACGTATCGACCCGGGTTGGGCTTGGGCAAAGGCGCTCAATATTTCCGCCGGCGTCAAAGTCGGCGACACGATCTATCTCTCTGGGACGGTCGCTTTCGACAAAGATGGCAACGTTGTCGGAGAGGGTGACGTCTACGCTCAGGCCAAACAGATCTTCAAGAATATCGAAGAAGCGCTCATCAGTGCCGGTTCCTCCATGGTTGATGTGGTCAAGATCACCACGTTTCTTACCGACATGGCTGGTTACCGGGACTTTGGCCGAGCTCGAACAGAGGCATTCCCAAAAGGCGTTCCAGCCAGTGCGGCCTATGCTACGACTGCACTGATCAAGCCAGAACTCCTGGTCGAGGTAGAGGCAATTGCAATCGTTGGCAGTGGCAGCTGAAAGACTGACCCTTTGGGTCCGGCAATTTGGTCTTCTGGTCTCTGGGCTGGTTTGAGCTTCCGCCAATTAAAACCGATCTTTCACCCACCTCGCCACAATCAATCCCGGCACGCTGTCGAGCGCCCGCTCGGCATCCCGCCCGAGATCCAGCCGCTTCGGCAGCCTGACCTGAGGCACCAGCAGGAAAATCGGCACCGTCGCGCGCCCACGGCCCGTCTTCGACCGTGATGCCACGCCAAGACCCCGGCTGTTCAGCCGTCCTTCGGCGACGAGCAGGCTCGGCCCCCGGCGCCGATAGACAAACCGCAACCTTAGCCCGCGCCGCTGTTCCCATTCGCCCGGCGTGATCCGCCCACCGCGCAGGGATTTGCCTGCGGCGGGCAGCGGGATCGCGAGCCAAAACCCGTCCTTCGAACGGATCAGCGGCCCGGTGTCATGAGCGCTGACAATGACTGGCGCCTTCGACCAGACCAGCGCCGCGGCGTTGAGGCTCTCACCCGCCTTGGGGAACGTCTGGCTTCGGATCGAGTTGGCGAGCCGTCCCCCGAGCCCTGCTTGCGCGATCTGACCGCGCCAGGCGGTCTTGAGCCCGGTGCCCGCCTCGCGCATGGCCGAGGTCACAGCCCTTTCGCCGGCCTTCACCTCGGCCGCCATCATCGTGACGATGTCAGGATCAATGTCGAGCTTCAGCTTCATGCGGGCCGCAGATCCAGGGTCCAGATCAGCCGCTCGCGATCCCGGATTGGTTCGCCCTGGATCACATGGCTGTCGGCGCCGATGACGATCAGATCGCCCGGACGCGGGGTCGGCAGGTCGGCAGCCCGGACGTCCACCATCGTCGTGTCGCTGACCAAGCGCCCCGCGCCAAAGTCGGTAATGCGGTCCGGGGCGCGGACAATCACCCGGATCGGACGTTCTTCTGAGGTGGTGGCCGAGATCCAGAGCGCCGGGGCCGCCATGGAGGCATTGGCGAAGAT
>NZ_JAKOEM010000062.1:0-1513 GCF_022321465.1 Ruegeria alba
TTTCGATGTTCCGGATTTCTTGTCCATCTTCGCTCCATAATGGCTTTGATGAACCAGAAATCCTCCGTCGCTCAAACCCCTAAATCTGTCCGGTAGGTGCTGACGTCAGACACAGCACGCCTCAGGTCGCTATTGTTGTTCTACGATGAACTGCGAACAATAGTGCCGCACGTCGATCAATCTCACGTAGCCAATAGAGAACATGTTGCCGAACTCGTCGATGTTGGCTGCAAAATCGATTTCTTCGATCCATCATACCGCTACTCGGATTGGATTGACGATGGGGAAGTAGGCAAAGCTTTTGATCGGCTCGTTGCGCAATGCTCAAATAAGGCAACGAAAAAATGGAAATTTGACAAGATACGATTTGATGAGTGGGGTGTCGCTGATTGGGATCAGGAAGACGAAATCAATGAATTCGCTCGAAGTGGTTGGTCTATGATCGCCGCTCAGAAGATTCCGGAATCGAAGCTTGAAGAGTTGCGTCATAAGCGGGTCGCAATACCAATGCGGATGTACCGAAACCCGGAAACCGGACAGGTCGTTGAGGAAAACCCTGTCCTCATGCACCCGGAGATCGGCGATTTCATATTGGCTCGACTCGCGAGAGAAATTTCGCAGCAAGAACGGGTGGAGGAGCGAACTTGAGAAGGTTGACCGAGAGCTCGACAAGATGGTCGATGCCATTCTTCAGGGCTTCCCGCCGACGAAACTCAAAGACAAGGCCGAGAAGCTGGAGGCGAGGAAGGCGGAGTTGACCGAGCTTCTGGACAATGCCGACGAGCCGCCGCCGTTGCTGCACCCGAACATGGCACGGATGTATCAGGATCGGGTCGCGAAGCTCTGCGAGAACCTGCAATCCGAGGAAGATCGAGGCGCCGCCGTCGATGTGCTTCGGTCACTGGTCGATGAGATTACCCTCGTGCCCGAGAACGGCGAACACTCCATCGTCCTTCGCGGCGACCTTGGGGGCGATCCTGCGCTTCGCCGCCGGTAAACAAAACCCCGACTTCCTTTCGGAGGCCGAGGCTTTGGACAATCTGCTTTCGCAGAAATCGTTGGTTGCGGGAGTAGGATTTGAACCTACGACCTTCAGGTTATGAGCCCAAAGGTGAACGATTCCAATAACTTAATGAAAACAATCGCTTGCGCGATAAGGCTTTGTTTTGGCGCGACTTTCACCCTCGCATTCGTCAGCAACAGTTCGGATTCACATGCAAAGTCAGCGCAAAGCCCGCAGTCGCAGGTTGATGTGGCGTTGATGTAAATAGCCCCCTGCCTGGTCTATGATCACCTCATTGTGAGAATGAATGGAGCAGGTTTCGAAGCAACGGCTCTTTGCTGACTTTCATCACAGGCCGCGACGCCGCGATGCAGCTCACGCATTCCGGCCGTTCGTGCATCTCGCAGCATTTTTTCGACGGCAATGACCGGATCGCGGAGATGCTGTTGAAAAAGTCGATGTGTAAGCGCGGCGAAAATAGCGGCTGAAGTCTTCCTGCTCGGCTCTTCA
>NZ_JAKOEM010000063.1:0-1470 GCF_022321465.1 Ruegeria alba
GATGCTGTTGAAAAAGTCGATGTGTAAGCGCGGCGAAAATAGCGGCTGAAGTCTTCCTGCTCGGCTCTTCACGCCGAGATTGGTCTGAGCTTTGCAAGTTTGCGGAGGTTCTGGACTGTTGCTGCGAGGTGGAACTCATCCTTGGCGCCGTTTGGTCCTCTAAGGCGGAGGCGGTCGAGGCCGATGATGCGTTTGAGGTGGGCGAAGAGCATCTCTACCTTCTTTCTGGCGTAGCTGGAGACGACATAGGCATCGGTCTTCGCGATATCCCGTGCTTTTTGGCGGGCGTCTTCATGCCTGGATCGGGCGATTTTCCGGGTCGCCTGGTTGGGCGTGCATCGGGGCTTCAGCGGACACGCCGCGCATTCCTGTTTCCGGGCGTAGTATTTCTTGAAGCCATCCTTGCCGAACGCCGGGCGCCCCTTTGAGATGTTCCGCCAGTACGGCTTCAGCTCCTTCCCGCCGGGACATTTGTAAGCATCGGTGTCCGGATCGTAGGTGAAGTCGGTGGCAGGAAACGCGCCGTCCTTGCGCTCGGACTTGTCGAAGACCGGGATGTGGGGTTCGATACCTTGCTCTTTCACAAGCCAGCCAAGCATCTCCGCCGCACCATAGGCCGTGTCTGCGGCCAGCAGCCATGGGTGCAGGTCGAAACGGTCTTGGGTTCTCACCAGCATGTCTCGCACGGCACCCACTTCCGCCTGACGTATCGGCGCAGTCGCTTCGACATCGACGATGATCGCATGGTCCAGATCGACCAGGTAGTTGGTGCTGTAGGCAAAGAAGGGCCTGTCGCCATTGGCTCCAGTCAACCGCGCGGCCGGGTCGGCGGGCGAGATCGCCTTCGGCTTTACCGGTGTCGCAGCGCCGAAGGCCGCATCATCGAGCGTATCAAGGTATTCCTGCGTCGCCCGGTTTGCAGCGTCTGCTGCAGACCATTCTGAGAAGTCCACCTTCGTATAGCGGCTGGCATCAGCCTTGATGAGCGAAGCATCTGCTCCAAAGCTCTCGCCGCCGACCAGTCCCTCGGCAATGCAGCGCGCCAGCACCTGCTCGAACAGATGCCGGAAGAGGTTGCTGTCCCGGAAACGTCCATGTCGGTTCTTGGAAAAGGTGGAATGATCGGGCACCGGATCGGCCAGATCGAGGCGACAGAACCAGCGATACGCCAGATTCAGATGCACCTCTTCACACAGCCGCCGCTCTGACCGGATACCGAAGGCATAGCCCACAATCAGCATTCGGATCATCAGCTCGGGATCAACCGAGGGCCTGCCTGTTGAACTGTAGAACGGCGCGAGATGTCGGCGCATGTCAACAAGGTCTACAAACCGGTCGATCGCGCGCAAAAGATGATCCGTCGGAACGTGATCCTCAATACTGAACTCGTAGAACAGCGCACCCTGCGCAACTTGCCTCGGTCCCATCATCAGCAACTCTCCTGCAAATCAAGAGAATTGAATCAGCAGC
>NZ_JAKOEM010000064.1:0-1398 GCF_022321465.1 Ruegeria alba
TTTCGGGGCCATATCACGCAAGCGGGTCGGCCGTGGTGTAGTGTAGCACCACCGGGATCACGGCCGCCTTCAGGCTCGCCGCGCCCTCTACGGCCAGATCGGCCGGGCGCGGGGCTTCCGCCTCAACCCAGTCGCAGAGCCCGCCGAGCGTGCGGTCGGTGACGAGCGCTGATCCGATGCTGGCGGTCAACGTGTCGAAGGCGGCATCACGGTCGACGCCCTGTACCACGGCTTCAATCTCGGCGCGGTGCTGGTAGTGGTAGGAAAGCGGCGAGAGGGTCACCTCCGGCTCCCCCGGCTCGCCGTCGCGCAGGATCAGAAGCCCCTCCGCTGGGACGCGCTCGGGCAGGACGTCTCCGCGCAGGGCGGTGGCGGGCAGTGCCGAGAGCCGCGTGTGCAGCGCAGCGAGGATGGTTTCGCGGGAGGTGGGCATGATTGTTCGCTAACCTGCAGAAACACAAATTGTCGGGCGGAGGGTGAAGCGGACCTATGGGAACTCGGCCTCAATCGTGCGCGAGGCCAAAACGCTTGCATGGTTCTCGACTTTGGACTTAGCGTGGCTGAGACACGCCGCAGATAACTTCACATCGCATCGTTGTCTTGGAGGATTTCTCACGTGCCGATGCGATGGGCCATTCTGTTTGTGCTGTTTTTCGCCCGAACGGTCATGGCCATCCAGTTTCAGTCCGTGGCCGCACTGTCTCCGTTCATCATGGACAGCCTCGCAATAACGCTCACGGAGATAGGGATCCTGATCGGCCTCTTCTCGGGACCCGGTATCATTGTCGCGGTTGCAGGCGGTGCGGTTGCAAGCTGGTTTGGCGACAAGCGGACCGTCATCGCAAGTCTGGTGCTCATGGTCGTCGGCGCAGCGATCTTCACGACAACGACGACTCTTGCATGGGCTGTTGCCGGTCGGATCATCTCAGCCGTCGGTGGGCTGGTTCTCAACGTTCTGATGACCAAGATGGTGATCGACTGGTTCGCCGGGAGGAATGTTTCAACGGCTCTGGCGATCTTCATCAGCTCCTGGCCCGTCGGGATCGCGCTTGGTCTGCTAATACTGCCGCCAATCGCTGCCAACGCGGATCTGCGGACAGCCTGGATGGCGCTGACGTTCCTCACCGTGGCGGCGCTTCTGCTCTTCGCCTTCGTCTACAAGGTTCCGCCCGGTGCGGTACCCGGTAATGCGCGGATCAGCTTCTCCGCTCTGCCCTGGACGCCACTGGCGTTCGCAGCAGTTCTGTGGGGCCTCTACAATTGCGCATTCGCGATGATCTTCAGCTTCGGCACCCTTGTTCTCGCCGACCGCGGCATGCCAGTCATCGCGGCCAGTTCCGCGATCAGCTTCTACATCATTGCCGGCGCGATATCGATTCCGGTCGGAGGATGGCTGGC
>NZ_JAKOEM010000065.1:0-1356 GCF_022321465.1 Ruegeria alba
ATCACGCCCTCCCGGCTCAACTGCTGCACCCGGCGTTCGGAGAGATCGAGGAGCCGCGCGATCACGCCGATGGGTTGGGCCGCCGATGACATGAGATGATCCCAACGCTCCGATCAAAGCCATGATATTGCTGCGATTATACTGGATGTGTCTGCGCGCCAGAGCGAAGCTGGTGACAGGACAACGACACACCTGACGGAGCCAACCCGATGACCCGCCTGAACCCGCAAACAACTCCCCGCCACGACCTCCACGCCGAAAAGGCGCGGCGGAACCGGGAAGCGGCACTCGCAGCCTTCATCACAAAGAAGGCCGAGATCGACGCGATGCTCGCCCGCCTGCAGGCGCTGAGCGATGACCACTTCGGCTTCGACCCGGACGCCATCAACTGGGGCAGCGTCGGCTCCATCGCCAGCGTGGCCGAGGACCTCGCACAGATCACCGACTTCCTGTTCGGCGAAGGCGAACACGCCGAGTGATGAACCAATACCCCGGGTCGGCCCGCCGGTTGGCGGGCTTTGCCCGGTAGAGGGCGTCGCATTCCGTGTCGCCCGATAGCCGGAGACCCGACATGACACAGATCCAGTTGTCCCAAGCCCAGACAGTCCTCCTGTCGACCGCCTGCACGCGCGATGACGGCGCCATCTTTCCCGTGACAGCCAACCTTAAGGGCGGCGCCGTTGGCAATGTCTGCAAGAGCCTCCTCAAGCAGGGTCTGATCGAGGAGTTCACTGCCACCGATCTCGACACCGTCTGGCGGCACGACGAGGCGCGCGGGCCGATCACCCTGCGCGCGACGCCGCTGGCTTACATCACGCTCGGGATCACGGACGGCCAGAATGACACCTCACTGAGCGAAGCCCTGGCCCCTCCCACCCAGCGCCGGAAAGGGACCAAGCAGGAAACTCTGATCGAGATGCTACAAGCAGAGGGCGGCGCGACCATTGACGAGATCGCAAATGCGCTCGATTGGGCGCCGCATACAATTCGCGGGGCGATGTCCGGGACGCTGAAGAAACGGCTCGGGCTGCTCATCACCTCCGAGAAGATCGAAGCTCGGGGCCGAGTGTATTCGTTGCGCTCGGACCACACTGGTGGATGAAGTCTGCAACCGCCGGTTTCTGAGGCGAAGACGCCTGATACTAAGTACTCGAGGAGACTGTGAGTGGTTCCTCGACTGTTTTGCAAGTAAGGTTGATTACGTCCCCCAACTGAGTGCCGGGCCGGTCGAGCGCCGGCACTTTTTTCTTCACCCCTGAGGTGCGACGAAGTCATTTGTGTAGGTCCGTCTTCGGAGGCCGACCTGGTTTTGGTGGAAAGCGCGTATGCCTTTCGGAAGAGGGAGAAACGGCTCGA
>NZ_JAKOEM010000066.1:0-1355 GCF_022321465.1 Ruegeria alba
ATCACGCCCTCCCGGCTCAACTGCTGCACCCGGCGTTCGGAGAGATCGAGGAGCCGCGCGATCACGCCGATGGGTTGAGCCGCTGACGACATGAGATGATCCCCGCGCTCCGATCAAAGCCATGATATTGCTGCGATTATACTGGATGTGTCTGCGCGCCAGAGCGAAGCTGATGACAGGACAACGACACACCCGACGGAGCCAACCCGATGACCCGCCTGAACCCGCAAACAACACCCCGCCACGATTTCCGCGCCGAGAAGGCCCGGCTGAACAAGGAAGCGGCATTGGCTGCCTTCATCGCGAAGAAGGCCGAGATCGACGCGATGCTCGCCCGCCTGCAGGCGCTCAGCGACGACCACTTCGGTTTCGACCCGGACGCCATCAACTGGGGCAGCGTCGGCTCCATCGCCAGCGTGGCCGACGACCTCGGACAGATCACCGACTTCCTCTTCGGCGAAGGCGAACACGCCGAGTGATGAACCAATTCCCCGGGTCGGCCCGCCGGTTGGCGGGCTTTGACCGGTAGAGGGCGGCGCATTCCGTGTCGCCCGATGCCGGAGACCCGCCATGACACAGATCCAGTTGTCCCAAGCCCAGACAGTCCTCCTGTCGACCGCCTGCGCGCGCGATGACGGCGCCATCTTTCCCGTGACAGCCAACCTCAAGGGCGGCGCTGTTGGCAATGTTTGCAAGAGCCTCCTCAAGCAGGGCCTGATCGAGGAGGTCGCAGCCACCGACCTCGACACCGTCTGGCGGCACGACGCGGAGCGCGGGCCGATCACTTTGCAGGCCACACCGCTGGCTTACATCACGCTCGGGATCAGGGACGGCCAGACTGACACCTCACTGAGCGAAGCCCTGGCCCCTCCCACCCAGCGCCGGAAAGGGACCAAGCAGGAAACCCTGATCGAGATGCTACAAGCAGAGGGCGGCGCGACCATTGAGGAGATCGTCGCAGCTACCGGCTGGCAACCGCATAGCGCACGCGGGGCGATGTCCGGCGCGTTGAAGAAACGGCTTGGCCTGATCATCACCTCCGAGAAGATCGAAGGTCGCGGACGGGTGTATTCGTTGCGCTCGGACCACACTGTCGGATGAAGTCTGCCGCCGCCGGTTTCTGGGGCGAAGACGCCTGATAGTAAGTACTCGAGGAGACTGTGAGTGGTTCCTCGACTGTTTTCCAAGTAAGGTTGATTACGTCCCCCAACTGAGTGCCGGGCCGGTCGAGCGCCGGCACTTTTTTCTTCACCCCTGGGGAGCGACGACGTCATTTGCGTAGGTCCGTCTTCGGAGGCCGACCTGGTTTTGGTGGAAAGCGCGTATGCCTTTCGGAAGAGGGAGAAACGGCTCGA
>NZ_JAKOEM010000067.1:0-1269 GCF_022321465.1 Ruegeria alba
CTGGCCGAGGATATCACCGGCCCGCTGAAGGAGGCGCTCAAGTCCGGCGAACTCAGCTGGCGCAGCTTTGCCCAGGCGGTGTCCGGCATTGCCCGGAACCTTGCCAACCGCCTGATCGACTCGGCCTTCAAGCCGATCGAAGACGCGCTCTTCCGCGCCTTCTCCGGTGGCGGGGCGGCCAGTGGCGGCGGGGGCGGTCTCTTTGGCTGGATCACCAAGGCCATCGGTGGGCTCTTCGGTGGCGGCTTTGCCAAGGGCGGTGTCTTTGCGCACTCAGGCGAGATCACGGCCTTTGCTCGCGGTGGAGTTCTGGGTGGCGGCATCGTGGATCGCCCGACGGTGTTTCCTTTCGCCCGCGGCATTGGCCTCATGGGCGAGGCCGGGCCGGAGGCCATCCTGCCCCTGCGCCGGGGACCGGGTGGAAGGCTCGGGGTGGAAGCGGGGACAACGCAACCCGCCCCGCAGATCACGCCCCGGATCATCAACGTGCTCGATCCCGGGCTGGTGGGGGACTATCTCGCCACGCCCGCCGGGGAACGCGCCATCCTCAACGTGATCCGCCGCAACAGAGGGGCTTTTGATGGCTGATCTCCTCTGGCCCTTTGCCGCGCATGGCCCGGCGACCGAAGTCCTGGACTGGCGCACGGATGTGTTACAGAGCGAGGCCGGCGAACAGCGGCTTTCACTCAGAGATACTCCGCGCGAGGTGCTGACCCTTCGGCATAGGCTGGATGGTCCGGCGTTGGCGCAAGCTGTGGCGCTGGCCCGCCGGGGCCTGACGGGCGACTGGATCGTTCCGCTCTGGCACATGGCGGGCCGTGGCGGTGGAGATATCACATTGGGAGAGACCAGCCTGAGCATCGCGGCGCGCTACACCGATTACCGCGCGCCGGGCTTTGCCGTTGCCGCCAGCAATGGCGGGGAGGCGCATCTGCTTTCGGTTGCCGCGGTACATCCGGATGGGATTGACCTGACATCCGCAGCCGGTGTCGCTCTCACCCACCCGGTGATCGCACCGGCGCGGCGGGCTCGTCTGCTGTCCCCGCTGGAAATCGAACGCCGGCATGCGGATCTCGGCTTTGTCACCGCGCGGTTCCTGCTGCAGGAGAGTGCCGATCTCTCCGGGCTGCGCGGCACCGCGCTCTACATTGCCGTGGATACCAGCACATCGATGTCGGGCGCCAAGATCACTGCGGCCATGGCAGCGGTGCGGGCGCTGGTCGATGAACTTGCCGGCAGTGTACCGCCGGCCTTGCGCAACGACATCTG
>NZ_JAKOEM010000068.1:0-1251 GCF_022321465.1 Ruegeria alba
CTGGCCGAGGATATCACCGGCCCGCTGAAGGAGGCGCTCAAGTCCGGCGAACTCAGCTGGCGCAGCTTTGCCCAGGCCGTTTCCGGCATTGCCCGGAACCTTGCGAACCGGCTGATCGACTCGGCCTTCAAGCCGATCGAGGACGCACTCTTCCGCGCCTTCTCCGGTGGTGGGGCGTCAGGCGGCGGGGGCGGTCTTTTCGGCTGGATCACCAAGGCCATCGGTGGTCTCTTCGGTGGCGGCTTTGCCAAGGGCGGTGTCTTTGCGCAGTCTGGTCGAGTGGCCGCTTTTGCCCAAGGCGGTATCGTGGATCGCCCGACGGTGTTTCCTTTCGCCCGCGGCATCGGCCTCATGGGCGAGGCCGGGCCGGAGGCCATCCTGCCCCTGCGCCGGGGACCGGGCGGCCGGCTGGGGGTGGAAGCCGGGACATTACAACCCGCCCCGCAGATCACGCCCCGGATCATCAACGTGCTAGATCCCGGGCTGGTGGGCGACTATCTCGCCACGCCCGCCGGCGAACGCGCCATCCTCAACGTGATCCGTCGCAACCGGGGCGCCTTTGATGGCTGATCTCCCCTGGCCCTTCGCCGCGCATGGACCGGCGACCGAAGTCCTGGAGTGGCGCACGGACGTGTTGCAGAGCGAAGCCGGCGAGCAGCGGCTTTCACTCAGAGATGCCCCGCGCGAGGTGCTGACCCTGCGCCACCGGCTCGACGGCCCCGGTCTTGCCGAGGCCCTCGCACTGGCCCGCCGGGGTCTGGCGGGCAACTGGATCGTTCCGCTCTGGCTTATGGCGGACCGCAGTGGCGGTGATATCACCTCCGGAGAGACCCGCCTGAGCATCGCGGCGCGTCACGCCGACTACCGTGCGCCGGGCTTTGCCGTTGCCGCCAGCGATGCCGGGGAGGCGCATTTGTTCAACGTTGCGGCAGTGCATCCAGACAGAATTGACCTGACAACTGCAGCCGGTGTCGATCTCACCCGCCCGGTGATCGCGCCGGCGCGCCTGGCGCGTCTGCTGGCGCCGCTGGAAATCGAGCGCCGGCATACGGATCTCGGCTATGTCACCGCGCGCTTCCTGTTGCAGGAGAGCGCCGATCTTTCCGGGCTGCGCGGGACCGCGCTTTACATCGCCATCGACACCAGCACATCGATGTCGGGGGCCAAGATCACCGCGGCCATGGCAGCGGTGCGGGCGCTGGTCGATGAACTTGCCGGCAGTGTACCGCCGGCCTTGCGCAACGACATCTG
>NZ_JAKOEM010000069.1:0-1214 GCF_022321465.1 Ruegeria alba
GTGTTTTTCCGCCTGGGTTACGCCGCTGCCGCATCAGGTATTGGCTTGTTGAAGTAGGCCTGATCGGGGGTTCTCCCGTCAAGCGATGAGTGCGGTCGACGGCTGTTGTAGAAGCCCAGGTATCGGCCGATCCCGACCCGGGCTTCGGCCACGCTGGCATAGGCCCGCAGGTAGACTTCCTCGTATTTGATAGTCCGCCACAGACGCTCGACGAAGACGTTGTCGCGCCAAGCTCCCTTGCCATCCATGCTGATCTTGATTTTGCGGGCGGCCAGCACCTTGATGAAGCCGGTGGACGTGAACTGGCTGCCCTGATCCGTGTTGAAGAGCTCGGGTGCGCCGTGTCGCGCCAGTGCTTCCTCGACAGCCTCAATGCAAAAATCCGCCTCCAGCGTGATCGACACCCGCCATGCCAGGACACGCCGTGTGAACCAGTCCAGCACGGCGGCCAGATAGATGTACCCGCGGGCCATGGGGATGTAGGTGATATCCATCGCCCAGACCTGGTTGGGGCGGGTGATGGGCAGCTTTCTCAGAAGATAGGGTAGATCTTGTGCCCCGGCGCCGGTTTCGAGGTGTTGGGCTTGCGATAGAGCGCCTCGATACCCACCCGCTTCATCAGGGTCGCGACATGCAGGCGCCCGACCTTGAACCCTTCCTGGACCAGCAGCCCCTGCAACATCCGGCTGCCCGCGAACGGGAATTCCATGTGCAGCTTGTCGATCCGGTGCATCAGCTTCAGGTTCGTGTCCAAGACCGGGCGGGGCTTGTAATACACGCTGCCCCGGCTGATCCCAAGTACGGTGGCCTGGCGACTGACGCTCAGCTTCGCGGTGGGATCGATCATTTTCTTGCGCTCGGCAACAGACCCGCCTTGCCGAGCGCGCCGGACAAAAAATCATTCTCCAGCGTCAGCTCTCCGATCTTCGCGTGCAGCGTCTTCACGTCGATGGTCGTTTCCGGATCGCTCTTCGGCGCCTCCCCAAACACCCCGGTCGTGCCTTCAAGGAGCTGATCGCGCCACTGCTTGATCTGGTTTGGATGCACGTCGAAATCCTGCGCCAGCTCTATCAGGGTCTTCTCGCCCTTGATCGCGGCCACTGCCACTTTCGCCTTGAATGCCGGGCTGTGGTTCCGGCGCGGTCGTCTTGTCATGGTCTTCTCCTCGCTCGCAGCATCATGCTGCTGTTGCGCGGAAAATCCACTTATCCCGG